>JBAQUG010000138.1:0-29304 GCA_049297395.1 Victivallales bacterium
CCGATAAGCTGTATGACGCCAACCAGCGGGACGCCTCTCTCAAAATTCTGGAAAAAATAATGGCGGACAAACCGCAGGATTCAAACATACTCACACGATATGCGCAAAGGCTTTCGGACACTGGCGAACACAAGAAGGCGGCGGACTTGCTTGAAAACGCCCTCAAAAACCCGCACAAAGACTGGCAGAAAAAAAGTGAGCTCTCAAGCATCCAAAACACCCTTCTGGATATCTTTGAGAAAGCCGGCTGGTATGACCGCCAGATTCCGTTCCTTGCCACCATCATCGCTGAACAAAAAGAAACTCTCGACCAATACCTGTGCCAGAAATATTTGACCGCTCTGCTGAAAGCTGGACACGAACCGGAGACTGACAAAATTGCAACCGCATGGCTCGCACCAGTGACAGCAGACGCAAAAATTTCTCCATCGGACCTGGCGAAGGCCATCGCCGCCGCAAACTACATGCTCGGTAATATCCAACTAAATAATTATTACTCCTCGAGCTTGATGGATGAAAAATGGCTTGAACTTCTCGAACGAATATCGGAGATATCTGCATATAAGACCGATACGCTCGAAATCGCCCAGACCATCATGAGTAACGAACGTTTTGGAAGCACGGACACCTGCCGCAGCCTGCGTGCTAAATTCGCAAAATCCCTGCTTGGCGACATCTCGAAAACGGATTTCGCAATTGTCCAGTCGTTCGTCTCCTGGATCGAGGAAGACGATCCGGCTGTCGAGAGAGACACCTGGCAGAAGATCGCGGCCAATCTCGAAAAACGCTGGACGCTCGAGATTGAAGCTTTCAACTCCATCAAGGATCCTCTTAGCAAACCAAGCCACGACCAGCTCTACGAATGGGGTCAGCAGACAGCATCTGTTTACAGGAAACATCTCGAACCTGCCGACTATCTACGTTTCTGCCGCAGGCAGTTCACCGAAGGCCCGGTGCCCTGCCGCGATGACTATGCGGAACAATTGTTCTCCGCCTGCCTGTCTCAGGACTGGTGCCGGGAAGTTGAGACCGAATCCTTCGGAATTCTCGGGAAATTAGCATCCGAAGGCAAGTCCCAGGACAGGATTTTAATCCAGGCTGGCTCGCTCATGTTCCTGGTTGACTGGATGCTCGAGGGACGCAAAAGAACCATCGTCTTCGCATATACCTCGGGGAAAAGCGATTCCGACCAGAACGCACCAACTTTGGCGCTGACCCCCGAAATGAAGAGGCGTTTGTCGTCAGTTCCCGCAAAACCTATGCACGAACTGACACGGACAGAACGTATTTTGCTCGATACTATTGCATTGCAGCTCAGCCGCGAGGCCGCAGCGTCACACCTGATGGATGAATACGGGAAGCAACCAGAGGAGTTGCGCCCCTGGATCACCATCGAGCGCCTGGACATCCTGACCCGCCTCGCAACATCGGAAAAAGGCGCAGATGCCGCAGTTCCGGCAATCCAGTCATTGGCGGAGGAAGCTTTCGGACTTATCGGAAAAATGCCTCCTGAAAAATTCGACAAATCCTCCGACATTCTCCTCTTCAAACGCCAACTGGCATTGGCGAAATTCCTTGTCGTCAGGACTGTTTCCGGCACGAAGAGTAAAAAGGGGGAAACTGCGAATTTCGCAGCACCCGACGCCCTGCTCGCATATTGCCTCGCCGGGACGGACTGCACGGACGAAGAGCGGCGTTTCTTCTGGCGCGGACAGACATTCGGCCTCCTCCTGGCTTTCGACCGGGCAGCCGACCTCGAAAAAGCGCTGCGAATATGGATCAGGGAAGATGAGAGTTTCAGCCCTTGGCGAGTATCCCTGGCTTATCTGCTGGCCGAGACCGACCGTCTACGCGAAGCCGTCACCATGCTTGAGACTGTCGAGGCCGAAGACGAACTCGGATCGTCTGAATACAGGGCATTGGTTGGCTGGTATATGGCATTGGACGAAAAAGAGAAACATCGCACCTCAAAAATAAAACAGTACGAGACAATGGACGAACATCGCCTCCAGGATCTTCTTTATGAGGAGGAGAGTAAATTATCGCGTCGCGGATACGACGACGATGATGGAGTTCCGGCAAACCTGGATCCTGAAACGACAAATATCCTCACGGTGTTTCTGCGAAAATCGCAACAACCATCCAACTGCGTTGGGACTGTCCGGGATCTATACGGGAAAACCCGTGATTTCCGCCTGTTGAAATGTCTGGCCGAGGGGATGCTAGGGCATACCGCCCAGCAGGTTTATCCGTTCCTTGAACAACTGCACAACATCCTGAATGAAATCAGGGACGAGGCCACGGCGGATGAATTGATCACGGCCATCGGCGAAATCCGCAAGAAAAAACTGACTCCGGTCGATCGTCGAGCCTTGTTATTGATCGAGGCCGAAGTCAGACGCCGCGCGAGCGAAGTCCTGAACCAGCCCGGACAGCATCTTCCAGGGGCGCTGGCGGCGCTCAAGGCTGCATTCCGCGAATCATGGAGCCCCGGCGAACCCCGGCTCATGGCCAAATACCTGGCAGATCTCGGAAACATATCGCAGGAAAGCCTGGCAGGGGAGCAATTGAGCCAGCTCGAAACTCTCTATAAACGGGTGGATGAAAGCGCAATCGACCGCCTTGAGATTGCCCATGCCTACGCTCGGACCCTTGGAAATTATTCAAAGTATGACAAAGGCATCGATGTCCTAGCCGGAGCACTAGAAGAATATCGCCGGGCATCTGGTGGAACGCTCAACAGCAATTCAAACTCGCCTGTCGAAACCCTTATTTCATTTTTTGAGAACCTACGGCATTTCGTCCAAGGCGAAAAATGGCTGAGAACCGAAATTGAGCGACCTGCGAACGAAATACAGCGGGAATATCTTGTGATGCTCTTGTTCAGTCTTTACGAGAAGGCAATTAAGCAGGGGTGCGAAACAGCGCTGGGTTCCGGGCAGGCCTTGTATCAGGCTGTGAACAGCGAAATCATCAGGGAACTGGGCGGGTCAGGCACACCAGGGCACCTGTCCGACTTGATTTCGAGATACTGCTTGATAACCAGAACCGCCAAAGACCGGAAGTTGGAGGGATTTGCTGACAATATCAGAAAGTTCGCGGCGGAAGTGGTTCCGTCTGTTTTACAGCGCCTCTCCCGCGAATCGAGTCATTACCAGCAGAGCATTGGAAATGTGGCAGATGCCTTGCATGGCTTGGCCAGTGCCCGCGACGGAATCGCCTTCCTTATCTCCTGCGCTGAAAAAGAACCCGGGTGGATACGTTTCTCCTATGCTTCGCTCTGGCAGAGGCATGGCTTGAGTCTGGCGCATTGGAGAGGGGAAGTGAAAGACCTGGGCGATCTCGAACCGAGGCTTCTGGCGGTTGTCCTTTGCGAACTTCGCAGCGATCTCGAGCACCAGCAGTCTCGGAACCGTGTAATTTACCATCGGAGCGACGGTCATCCTTATTTTTGGGAGGAAAAGAAGGACGATTTCGCAAAAGTGGCAGAAGAGGTATATGCAAAGAAGAAAGGTTCAGGGTTCGCGGTGTGTTATATCGCGGAATACATGTTTAATGGACTTGACCTAGATGATCGAGGCATCGACATGCTGTTCGACGCCTGGCGCCGCGAAATCCTAGATGAAAATGGACAAAACACGCTCATTGAATTCCTCCACAGCCGCGAGAGATACAAGGATTCCATTCCCGTCATTGAAAAACTTGTCGGATGGCGTCCGGACGACATCCAATATCGCCAGTATCTTATTATCAGCTATGCCTTCAGCGAACAGATGGATCCAGCCGAACAGGAGCGGAAGAACGCAGAAGAACATTTTAAGAAAATCGGAATGTGGAATGAAAATGTCATTGCTGTTCTGGCCCGCGCATGCTGGGAGGGCAATATTTTCAAATGGGCTGTGGCGTATTATGACGAGGCCATAGCATTGCACAAGCGTAACGTGCGAGCAAATGCAAACGGAGACGGGACATTGTCCCAATACTACACCAACTTGGCCAGGGCGCATGCCGGGCTTGGCAACACCGCCGAGGCGGTTGATGCCGCCGCAGGTGCCGTGATAAGCTGGAGTCGTTCACTCGATAACCGCCGCAACGCAATCGGCTCGCTTGTGCAGATACTGAGCAAATCCAAGAACCTCGACGGATACGTTGAAACGCTCGACATGCAAGTCGAGAAGACAAAGATGGACAGTCCGATTGTCCGCAAGGCGCTAGGGAAAGTCTATGCCGGACGCGGAGAACACGAAAAAGCCGTGTCTCAGTTCCGTCTCGCTGTCAAGATCCAGCCGAACGACATGGAAACCCATGAGGCACTGATCGAGTCCTTGGACGCATTGAAACAGCCGGAGCAGGCTTTGACCCAGCTTCTCGATCTTGGAGAACTCCTTCCTCGAGATATCTCCATCCGCGAAAAAACCTATGAACGGCTGATCGCAATGCAACAGCCCGTCATGGCCGAGCGCGCCGCAACCTCGATGCTGGAGGCCGCTCCCACAGAGGCGGAAAGCCATCAGGCACTGGCCGAACTGCGCCAGAATCAGGACAGATGGGAGGAAGCCGTCAGCCACTGGAAGCGAGTCTGCGAATTTCGCGAACTCGAACCGACAGGTCTGCTGGGACTGGCCAAAGCACAGATCCATCTTAAAAAATTCGCGGAAGCTCAGGCCTCTGTCAATAAAATATTGGCGGAAAAATGGCCGGACCGTTTCGGCGACGTCCACGAGCAGGCAAGGGAACTCCTGGAAAAATAAATTTTTCACAAGTGAAAAATTTATGACTTCTTTGCAATCCAGGAATCGCGGAGTTGTTTGGCGGACTGTAGCTTCTTCTCGACCTTCTGATATTCGCACTTGCTGATATTGTCCCTGAAATCCTTCAGGTTCTTCTCAAATTCGCTTATGGCTTTTATAATGGCCGGACTGTTGCTCTCAATGATCTCTCTCCACATCTGCGGGGCCGACGAAGCGATCCTCGTCGTATCGCGGAACCCGCCGGCACATCCTTTTTCTCGGACAGCCCTACTCTTGTTGTCGCCAAGCGTAGTTAGGGTCATAATTGCAGAAACGATATGCGGAACATGGCTGGTATGGGCGACTGTCATGTCATGGATCCTGGCATCAATTCTCATGACCTCTGCTCCGGCTTTTCTCCAGAGGTTTGCGACCTCATCCAGTTGCCGGGAAGGAGTCCTGGCCGTAGGCGTGAGGAACACCATTGCACCTTCATATAGATCAGACTGTGCGGCGTCAGCCCCGCTCAGTTCGGAACCGGCCATAGGATGGCTTCCTATGAAATGGACACCGTTCCTGGCAAGGACAGGAGTGACCGATTTAACGATCTTCTCCTTGACGCTGCCGACATCCGTGACAATCGCTCCCCGCTTCCAGCACTTTGCGAATTTCGCACAGAAATCAATTATCATGGGGACCGGAAGGCATATCACTGTGATATCAGCATTTGCGACAGCTTCTTCAGGATTTTCAAAAAACTTGTCGACAACCTTGCCCTCCAAAGCCTGTAAGCGTGATTCGGGGCGCCGGCTCCATCCGATTCGATTGTAGCCCTTGCCTCTCAAAACCAATCCAAGTGACGTTCCGAGAAGTCCGAAACCGATTATCGCAACTGTCTTTTTATTTTTTACTGGCATTAACCACCTCTTTAAGGGAGGACACAAAACGTGTGTTCTCCGCTTCAGTTCCTATGGAGACACGGATCCATTCGGGAAGCTTGTACGGGCCCATGGGCCTGACGATCACGCCCTTTTTCTGGAGTTCGTTGAAGACTTCGAATCCGTTCCCTACCTTGATCAGCATGAAGTTCGCGACTGGAGGTTCAAAGACAAGCCCCATTTCCGAACATGCCTCCATGATCTGCCGCGCCCCTTGCTTGTAAATCCTGCGGGAACGTCTGACAAAACCCTGGTCGTCGAGCGCGGCTGCGGCGGCTATCTGCGCCATGCTGTTCACGTTGAAAGGCTGGCGAGATTTTTCAAGAGCCCGTATGAGCTCTGGTTTCGCCATCCCGTAACCGACGCGGAGTCCGGCAAGTCCATAGGCCTTTGAAAAACTCCTTAATACGATGACATTCCGGTTTTCCCTAACATATGACAAGGTGTCAGGCATCCTCCTGTATGTGATCTCCGCATATGCCTCATCAAAGACAACCAGCACATCGTCCGGAACCTTGTCCATGAATTTCCTGACATCCTTCTCACCCACCATGGTACCGGTCGGATTGTTGGGGTTGCAGATAAACACCACCCGCGTGTCTTCCTTGATCGCCTTGAGCATCGCCCTGAGATTGTGGGTAAGCCCCTTCATCGGCACTTCAATTGCTTCGGCTCCGAACATGCCGCAGATGATCCTGTAGATGACGAAGGCCTTCTCGCTCATCACTGCGGATACTCCGGGATACAGGAAACTGTGCCCTATGAATTCGATGATCTCGTTTGAACCGCAGCCGAAGATGAAATAGTCCGGAGGAAGATTGTAGTGTTCAGAAATCCTTTTCCTCAGGTAGTACGCTCCGCCGTCGGGATACCTGTGCATCTCGGAACAGGCCTTCTTCATCGCCCTGACCGCCTTCGGAGACGGACCGAGCGGCGACTCGTTCGAAGCAAGCTTTATGATACTTTCCGGATCAAGCCCCAGTTCTCTGGCAACCTCCTCTATCGGCCGGCCCGGCTGATATGGAGTAACTTTCATCACATGCGGATTGACGTGTTTTAAAACAGACATTTTTTATTTCAATTGCCGGCGGGACTTGTACTGAGCATAGTCGAAGTACGCCAGCGCTCCTATTTATTTACCAATTTCAAGTTTCCTAATCGCCGTTTCACCGTTTCACCGGCTCGCCGATTCAATCTTAAAGTATGTCCCTCGATCTCGGATAACTTCCCAGAATTCTCACGAACTGGCACATCTCCCTCAGCTTCACAAGGGCTTTCTGCGGAGCGGGATCCTCATGATGCCCATGGAAATCAAGGAAGAAGTAATATTCCCAGTTCTTACGCTTGGACGGACGGCTCTCGATCATCGTCAGCGTGACTTTCTCATTCTTGAACGGCAGAAGCGAATCATAAAGGGCGCCGACCCTGTCCTTTATCGCATAGCAGATCGATGTCTTGTCATCTCCTGTCTGTCGCGGTTCCTGCCAGCCGAGAACAAGGAACCTGGTAGTATTGTCGGCATTGTCCTCGATGTTGTCGGCGATGATTTTGAGCTTGTATATCTCAGCCGCGAGCGTACTTGAAATTGCCGCGGAATATTTCTCCTCTGAAGCGATCTTGGAAGCCTTGGTCGAACTTGATGTCTCAATGGTCTCCACCCCAGGCAGGTTCTCCTGTATCCAGCTTCTGCACTGTCCAAGGACCTGCGCGTGGCTATAGACCTTCTTGATTTGGTTCTTCCTGCATTTCGCCAGAAGGTTGTGGTGTATCCTCATGTTTATCTCGGCGCAGATCTTCACGGACGAATTGATCAGCATGTCGAGCGTGTGGTTTATCGCGCCCTCCGTCGAATTCTCGATCGGAACGACTCCATAGTCTATACGTTCAGCCTCAACGTCGTTGAAGACATCGGATATGCTTGTCTTAGGCACATATTTGGCGCAATGGCCGAACTTCCCAAGGGCCGCAAGGTGCGTGAATGACGCCTCCGGACCGAAAAACCCGATCCTCAACGGCTTCTCAAGCGAGATCGCCCCGGACATTACCTCCCTGTAGATCGCCCTCATTGCCTGGGGCGTCATCGGCCCCTTGTTCAGCTTGTCGAGCCTGGCTATAAGGGACTTTTCACGTTCAGGCACATATATCTCATGTGAGGTTTTCTTCTTGAGATGCCCGATTTCAATGACGTGCCTGTAACGCTCATTGATGAGCTTGATTATCTGCTCGTCAATATTGTCGATCTCTTTCCTGAGTTCATTCAGATGTTGCATGGAAACCCCGCATCTTTTATAATGGATTTTACGCGAACGGTTAAAATAACACCTTTTGAGGGTAAAGGAAAGGGGGTGAATTAAAGTATCGGAGTGTCAGGGTATCAAAGTGTCAAAGTCCTGAAACCCATAAATTTGGCTGTCGTGCGCCAAATGCAAGGATTGATTTAGGACATTGTAATGGTAATTTCATGGGCATTTAAATTCTATTTGGATTAGTTACTCCATGAACAAGACAGTTTTATATTTAATATTTTCATTCCTTATTGCTTTTTCCTTGTATGCCGAGGAAAAAGCTTCTGAGAAGAAAAGCCAGGAAACCGGCTTCTGGGAAAGCATCGGCAATTTCTTCCTGCCTCACGCTGAGAAACGCAATATACTCTTTGAAAAACAGACACAGTATTTCCTTGTGACGGTCGAAGAGGACCACAACGGATTCAGGCACATGGTGTTCAACCCCAACAAGGGATCGCAGGGAATATGGAACCCAAAGATGCCGGACGAACTTATCTCCAACTACTGCAGGTTCACGACCATCTTCCTGCCAGCCGTTATAGCTCCTCCCAAAAGAGTCCTCTTCATCGGACTTGGCGCTGGAATAGTGCCCAGATTCCTCAGAAAACAGTTCCCTGACACTGTAATCGACATTGTCGAGGTCGACGGTGAAATACCGGGAATCGCTGAAAACTATTTTGGATTCAGGAAGGACGTCAGGATAAACATCACCATCGGCGACGGACGCGACTTCATGAACCGCAACAATGAAAAATACGATGTCATATTCATCGACGCCTACAACTCCGAATGCATCCCCTTCCAGCTTACGACCGAGGAATTCTACCGCAAAGTCCGGGACTCGCTGGCTCCGGACGGGGTAATGACTGCGAATGTCGCAAACCTCGGAAAGCCGACCTTCATCGCGAGCGAGATAAAAACTGCAAGGGCCGTATTCCCGCCCCTTGCAGTTTTTATAACTGGGAACAGATCAAATTACATATTGTTCTCCGCAGTCAACAGGAAGCTCGACACCGCTGAACTGAAGGAAAAAGCTGCCAGGATAGAAGCGGAAAATAATTTAAGCCTGAAGATCGGCGACATGATTGATACGAGGATACCTGACGATGTTATCAAGACTATGATTGAAGGCATGGAAATATTGAAGGACGACTTCGCGCCGGTTGAGACCATGAAATAAGACTGAACCGGCGAAACGGCGAATGGGAGAACCGGTGATGGATTCCAAATTCCAAGCAAACGAAATGTTCGAAATTCTAATTTCCCAACCTTCCTATAGAATCTTGTTAATCCTGTAATCCTGTCTATAATATAGTTCTTATGTCAAAATTAATCCTATATTCCATCGCCTTCATTACGGGTTTCTCCATCATGAGCTATGAAATACTCGGGGCCAGGACCCTGTTCCCAATTTATGGGAATTCAATCTATGTATGGGGCGCCATCATTTCCGTCTTCCTCGCAGGACTGAGCATCGGGTATGCCGCAGGTGGCAGGCTTGCCGACAGGAAGTCCGACATATTGATGCTCTCCAGAATCATACTGATACCATCAGTCCTGATCGTGCTGTTTCCTTTCTACGGCCCCGGCGTCTGCAGGATCTTCGAAGCCTTAAAGATGGAGTCAAGGCTGGGCGCCCTCCTGCTCTCCATTGTCCTGTTCATTATGCCATGTGTCTTCCTGGGTTCGGTCATTCCGGTCATCGTTAAAATGCTGGCGACCGACAACAGCAGGATAGGCTCAGTCGCTGGAAACGTATATTCGGTATCGACTGCCGGAAGCATTGCCGGAACGCTGTTCACATCGTTTTTCCTGATAGGCTTGATGCCTGTGCATAAGGGAATCCAGCTGACAGGGCTCATCGTAGCGGCATGCTGGTTCCTGTGCGCGATATATGATCGCATGAACAAGAAGCAGGGCGGTGCATAAAAAGTATGTTGGGATTTCCGTGTCCGCCGTAGCATCTTAGCGTAGGAGGAAGCCCGACAATTCTTAATTTTAACAATAGGCGGTTTAAAAAGCCGCCTTGCTCGGGCAGGAATGCCCGGGATACTCGGAAAAATGAAATTTAAAATACTCGCTTTAATTATTTTGTCGGCTATATCCATCACAGGAGCGGAGCCTGCGAAAGTCGGACCAAATGGGAATAACGCCATGGACATATCTTCTTATCTCGATGACATGCCTGCCGGATCCGGAATAAGAATATCCGACAGGGAAAAATGGAACCAGCCTAAAGATGCCGAGATCTTCAAGAAGGCTGTCGCCAGCGCGGAAAAACTCCTGAAGAACCCAATGCCACCGACCTCCGACGCCCTTTATCTGGATTATTCAAAGACCGGCAACCGGGAGCACTGGCAGCAGGTTGCAGGAAAAAGGAGGGGCAGGATAAAAATATTCACAGCTGCGGAATGCATTGAGAACAAAGGCCGTTTCATCCCGGCGCTCGAAGAGGCGATAGCCGACATATGCATGGAAAGAACCTGGGTGATGCCCGCGCATGATACCAAGCTTGCAAATTTCAACGGGAAGATCACCGAGATCGACCTGGGATCCAGCGGCCTCGCCAACGATATGGCATGCGCATATTTCATCCTTGGCGACAGCCTCAGCGAAAAATGCCGGAAAACGATTGAAGACAACATAGATAGAAGAATTCTAGTTCCTTTCAGGAATATGATGTCCGGAAAACAGAAGATGGACTGGTGGATAAACTGCACCAACAACTGGAATGCAGTATGTCTCGGCAATGTGACCGCAATCGCGCTGACCATGGTCGGGCCGAAGCAGGAACGCGCACAATACATTTCTGATGCGTTGAAATATTCGAAGTTTTTCCTGTCGGGCTTCACCGACGACGGCTACTGCAGCGAAGGCATGGGATACTGGAACTACGGCTTCAGCCATTATATGATGCTTGCAGAAGCGATATTGAAGGCGACTCATGGAAAGATAAACCTTTTCGACGACAGTGGAACCCGGAACATCTCCGGATTCCACTCTAAAATAGAGATCATGAACGGAGTCTGTCCGGCCTTCGCCGACTGCGACATAATGGCAAAACCCTCGGACGCCCTGGTCAAATTCATCTCCTACAAGTATGGCAATTCATCTGGAGAATATGAAAACTTCAGCACCGAAGGCGGACTTTTCTGCATGATGATCGCCGCATTTCCGGAAGAAACCGGAAAGATTCAGGCTTCCAAACAGGAACCCGGGGATTATTCCCTTAGGACCTGGTTCAACAATGCGGGGATACTGATATGCCGTCCGGGAAAAGACAGCTCCTGCAAAATCGGAGCAGCCCTCAAGGGCGGCAACAACAAAGAGCACCACAACCACAACGATGTCGGATCATATGTGATCGTGATCGGGAAGGAACCGATAATACTTGATCCTGGAGCCGAAGTATATACCGCCAGGACTTTCAGCGGCAAACGGTATGAAAGCAATTTGCTGAACTCCTTTGGACATCCTGTGCCTGTTGTCGGTGGACAGCTCCAGAAGACCGGCGCTGAAGCAAAAGCAAAAATATTGAAAACAGATTTCACAGATGACAGCGACATTCTTGAAATGGACATCCGTTCGGCCTATCCTGTCAACGAGCTGAAATCCCTGACCCGCACTTTTGTGTATTCGAGAAAGGGGGATGGATCCCTCATAGTGACAGATGAAGTCTCTTTCTCAAAGCCGATGTCCTTTGAGACTGCCGCAGTCACAACGGGGACCTTCGAGAAGAAATCTGATTCATCCCTCATCATCAGCTCTGGCGAGGAAAAAATCCTGGTCGAATTCTCGTCCGATGCAGGAAAAATTGAAATCACCTCCGAAGAGATAAAGGAGGAAACCCATCGCAAAGTCAAGCCCTTGAGGATAGGCCTCAAGCTGAAGAATCCCGTTGAAAAGGCGAAGGTAACTGTGAAATACAGTCCGCTGTAGGGAACATTCATGTCTTGTCACTGTAATTGCATTCGTTCGTAGCCTGCCGCACCGTAGCCTCCATGCAAAGGCGGATCAAGCCCGCAATGGCTGAGAACAGACGGGTCATACTCCCACCTTTGACAAAGAAAAAGATTATGATAAGGTCATCAAATTAATAACACAGCTTCGCTGTAAAAACAAAGCGGTACAGGTGTACCGCAGTCCAAAGTCAGGCCAAAGCGCCTGACATAAAAACAACAAGCGGCAGTTTCAGGAGAGAGAATGCGGAATTAAATTCGAACTCAAATCCTGATTTATTCTGAATTCTGACTGTTTCTGCAAATTCCTCATTCAGCCTGATTTCCCATTTTTATATTTCTGCGGGGACATGCCGGTTTTGCGCTTGAAATAATTGGAGAAGTAATACTGGTCGGAAAATTTCAGGCGGAACGCTATTTCCTTCACCGAAAACGCCGAATGCCTGAGCATGAGACGCGCCTCGTCGATGCGCCTGCGCATCAGATAGTCGTACGGGGCGGTCCCGAAATGTCTTTTGAACTGCCGTATCATGTTAGAACATGAGCGGTGCCTTTCACGGCAATATCCGTCAAGGTTGACTTTGCGTTCAACATTGTCATCCAGGAATTTTTTAAGTTCAAGTATTTCCGGGGGCATGAACTGGTTGGGCGAACCATGGAGGGCTGTATGGCATTCCTCAAGCAGCCTATGGAAGATTATTGCCGCCTGACGGTTTATCTCCCCGATGCCGTGCCTCAGCTGCATCATCTCGTCGAAGTATTTCTTGAGCTGCGGGCAATCAGGAATAAAATAAGTGTTCTCAAGCCGGTATGCGCGGAAAAGATAATCCATGAGTTCGCCGTCGACGACAAGGAATATTTTCTCCCATGGCGCGTTCTTGTCGGGCCAGTACTTGTGGTCGCTGTGCTTGTGCAGGATATAAATGCTGTTCTCGCCTGGCGCGCAGGAGCAGCCGTTGATTTCCAGGAAGCCCCTTCCCTTGTATATGAATTCTACCGTGCAGCATTCGTAGTTACTCCTCTCAATGAGCTGCGTTCTTGCGTCCGCAATTCCGTGGGTGGCGGCTAGGAGTTTGAATGGAAAATCAATATTGCACATCCTTATGACAATTTTATATATTTAATATCTAGGCATTTTGATTTTATTATAATTCTAGTGTGGTAAGATAATACATCATAATATGAAACCTAACAGAGGACTATATAATAATGAAGGAAATTAAAATCGGCGTTATCGGCGTAGGCGGACGCGGCACTCTTGCCAGATGCGCGCATCTTCCCGGAGAAGGATCTAGAATAGTTGCGGGCGTGGACGTCAACGACGAGAACTTGAAAAACTTCAAGGAGTTCGCTGGCGATGACGTGTTCGTCTCAAAGGATTACAAAAAGCTTCTTGCCATAAAGGAGATTGACGCCGTATTCATAACCTCCCCCGATTTCCTGCACGAGGAACATGGAGTTGCTGCCCTGCTTGCGGGCAAGGCTGTCTACCTGGAAAAACCAATGGCAATCACCATCGAGGGATGCGACAGGCTGCTCAAGACCGCATATAAGACGGGTTCGAAACTGTATCTCGGGCACAACATGAGGCATTTCCCCGTCATACTGAAAATGAAGGAAGTAATCGATTCGGGCGTCATCGGGGAAGTGCAGGCAGGATGGTGCCGCCATTTCATCAACTACGGGGGGGACGCATATTTCAGGGACTGGCATTCCGAGCGGAAAAACACCACTGGCCTGCTTCTGCAGAAAGGCGCGCACGACATAGACGTCATGCACTGGCTTATGGGCGGATACACTAAGACCGTCGTAGGCATGGGCATGCTGTCGGTGTACGACAAGTGCAAGCGCCGTTCTCCCGACACCCCCGGCTGCGCGAAATGGAGCAATGCCCAGTGGCCTCCTCTGGAACAGACGGGATTCTCGCCTGTCATCGACGTCGAAGACCACAACATGGTGATGATGCAGCTGGACAACGGTTCGCAGGCCTGCTACATGCAGTGCCATTACACGCCCGACGGCGAACGCAATTATACATTCATCGGAACCAGGGGGCGTGTTGAGAACAACGACCGCGGACATGGCGAAGTCCACGTATGGACACAGCGCGGCCCGAGGGATACCCCCGATATCATCTACAGGCTCAAGCCGCTTGAGGGCACCCATGGAGGATCCGATCCGATCATCGTCAAGGAATTCCTGAGGTTCGTGCGTGACGGCGTAAAGACAAATACATCCCCGATAGCAGCCAGGAACTCGGTGGCGGTCGGCGTGCAGGGACACAGGTCGATGCGTTCAGGCTGCAACTCCGAAAAGATCCCGCAGGTTCCAAAGGACCTCGTGAAATATTTCGAGAGCGGACAGAAGAAGAAATGAGGGATGAAAATGTTTTTTTGCATTTTTTCACAGCATATATTTTCTGCATTTTCTGCAAATGAATCAGCTCTTTTCACAAATCGCCAATATTTTCATGTGCTATAATATCTCCAAGGCCATATTGAAATATTACGGCAATAAAAGGAGGATTGGGCATGAAGAAAAAGATTAACTATTCGATAAGGAAGATCAGCGACATCAAGCCTGTGATATGTCCGTGCGGTTCGACACGCAGGGCATTTGTCGACGATCCCGACAGGATCGCTTCGCTGCACGTCGTTGAAATAAAAGCGGATTCCGAGACGCATTATCACAAGAAGCTCACCGAAATATATTACATACTTGAAGGCCGTGGCAAGATGGAGCTCGATGGGAGGAAGTTCGCCGTATCGCCTGGCACGACCATCCTGATCAAACCCGGATGCCGCCACCGCGCCATAGGAAAAATGAAAGTGCTGAACGTCCCGATACCGGCCTTTGACCCGCATGACGAATGGTTCGACGTAAATATTCACTGAACGAACATGGTTCAGTGAATATTTACATCTAATAAAATCTCAATATTCCGGTATTATTTCAAGATCCGCAATATCATTTATCCGGCAGGTGAACCAGTTTGCCGCGCTTCCCGGATGGCACTTTACGAGCAGGACATTACCGCCTTTCCGGAGGCGGATCGTGGCGGGAATCGGTTTCCAGGCATTGAACCACGCCCCGTCTTTCGCAGCCTCTTCCGGGTTTCTTGCGCTTCTGACAAGTTCGCCATTGAGATATGCGTTGGCCCACCAGTCGCAGCCGATCAGGAGCGCGGCCTCGCACGCAGCAGGGCTTGTGATGACGGTCCGCGCCAGGCAAATTCCGGTCGCCTCAATGTCGCACCGGCTGGAGAAATCGACTCCTTGCGCCGCCCTCTCGCCGCGGCGGATCTTACTCCAGCCCCATCTGAGCGTCAGTCCTCCGGCACCAGTGTACGACGCATCCGGATCGAACACCGTCTCGGGAGGAAATGTCGTGGACAGGGCTTCTTCGACTTCACTCACCGGCGAAAGCGCGGCAAAACTGCCCGGGAAGGGGCCAATCGTAGTCCACAGCTCCGACGGCATCAGCCGCCATACCTGTTCGAGACGGAAGGCGTAGACGCCGAACGGAATCCCTCCAGAGGTTCTGATGGACAGAAGATGTTTCCCCTTGCCCAGGACGAGACGGGAAAATGACAGCGTGTCGGGGTATCCCTCGAAACGCAGACGCCGCGCCGACCCCAGGACCTTGCCGTCGAGGAGTATTCTGGAGCTGGTCCTGCGGGCAGAAATAATTCCGATGGAGATCCCGTATCGGCCGTCTATCGGGACATCTATCAGGCATTCAAGGGGATGGTCTTGCACTGGAACCAGGAGCTGCCGTCCATGCCATCCCCGGCACCAGTCCTCGCTGCGTTCAAGACGCGCCCGGCAGCCTGGAGCCAGCGCCGCGAGAAGAGCGGCTGCCGGGATGACTGCGGCATGGTCGGGTTCATGCCTGTCGGTAGGTTGACCAAGGATCGGAGCGTCGCTCACCATAATGCCGTGGGGAGATTCGCCGCCAAGGATCTCCGCTTTCGCCACCTTTGCTTCAGGAGTTGGAATGACACGGAGAACTTTCAACCCATTCTCGTTCACGGCAGACGCTGGAGGAAGCGTCTGGACGTCCCATACTCCCGGCGCATATTTGGCAAGTTTTATTTTCGCGCCTCCGAGCAGTTTGGCGGAGAGTGTCCGGCCGCCGACGCCTGCGATTCTCGCACTGCCTCCGTTCCAATCAAAAAGATGGAAATACAAACGGCCGGTGCGGACGGTAGCCAGACCCATGACATGCACCGCCTCGCTGAACGGTGTGCGTTCCGTCCCGTAGACCGCTTCTCCGTTGACCCTCAGCCAGTCGCCGATTCCCTCAAGCCGCTCGACAAACTCCTGCTGGACCGAGCCATCCGCCCGCGGGCCGACATTGAGGAGGAAGTTGCCTCCATTGCCCGCGCAATGGACGAGATGCCGGAGCAGTTCGCCCGTGGGTTTGAAATCATGATCGTCCGCCCGGTATCCCCAGTTACGGTTGATCGTCATGCACGCCTCCCAGCGGCGCCCCCGCCGCGGCGGTGCCACATGCTGTTCCGGCGTGGAGAAATCTTCCGGGAATGCCGCCCGGTCGTTGATAAGGATGCCGGGCTGGAGGCGGCGGACCATGGCAATCAACTCCTTAGTCCGCCACAGCTTCCTGAGTATCATATCCTCGCCGATTCCAGGCGCCATGCAGGCGTCGAACCAGAGAAGATCAATCCGCCCGTAGTTCGTCATCAGTTCGCGCACCTGTTCGTGTGTCTGGCGGACCATGGCCTTCCAGCCTTCAGGATCCTGTCGCGGGCCGACCCTGGTGGCGGGGAACTGCCAGTTCATGAACGAGAAATATATTCCGACCCTGATGCCGTGGCGGCGGCAGGCCTCGACGAACTCCCTGACAAAGTCGCGCCGCGCGGAAGTCTTCATGGAAGTGAGATCGCCGGCAGCGCTGTCGAACATCGCGAATCCGTCACAATGCCGCGCCGTGAACACTGCATACTTCGCACCCGCCCTCTTCGCCAGACCGATCATCCGGTCGACAGATCCATTTCCGGGACGGAAGCGGTCCGCCAAGGCGTTGTATTCGCCGATGTCGAGATCCTCCTTGTGAAGCACCCACTCGCCCCTGCCCAGAATCGAGTAAAGCCCCCAATGGATGAACAATCCGAATCTCGCCTTCTCAAACCAGGCTCCACCGGGATGATCTTCCTCCTTGGCGCCGCGCCTTGTCCTGTTTCCCATAATTGGATCCCTGCTGTCTTTTTAAAAGTTGCCGGATACGCGATATGTGGGATCAAGCCAGTAGTTGCTGCTGGCTTCGGCTCCCGTGAAGGCCTCCCGTCCGTAGTCATCGGCATGGCCATCAAAGAAAACAAAGTTGGCGCGCGAGTTATGCCGGAGCTGGATGTTCCCACCGGAGACCTGGTAGGCGGCGGATGATTCAGGCTCTTCCGATCTGATGTAGTAGATGTTTGCTCCCCAGTTATTTCTATTGAATGAGAGACTGCAGTCGGAGGCGTCCCCCAGGCAGACCTTTCCAGACGGGGAAGTCCAGGACTTGATGGACGGATATGTCGTGTAATGAATCCCCCCGTTGGGAATAGTGTAGACATTGCCGTAATAACTTGGGCAGTTGCCATAGAAATTGCCTTTCGGCCTCTTCAAGCAGCAGAAGTATTTGGAACCGTCGTTTGCAGACCAGTATATTGAATCTGGAAGTCTTACATACGGTCTTATGAGAACAGCCCAGGCACCACTGTCACCAGCGGCAATGTACCCGTTCGAGTCGTCGATGTACATCATGTTTGCCGTTCCGAGCTGCTTGAGGCTTGACTTGCAGGAGATCGCCGTTGCCGACTCCTTCGCCGCCTTGAGCGCGGGAAGGAGAAGGCTCGCCAGAATGGAGATGATTGCGATCACGACCAGCAACTCTACAAGGGTGAAGAGAATGCCGGATGCCGAGTGCCGAGTGCAGGTTTTAAAACCGGCAGAAGATGATTTTCCATTCATTTTAGTTAGCTCCGTTGGCAATTGTTTTATGTGGAACTTCAACATCCTGTCTTTCATTTTCCAGGCTCCGCCCTGATGGAGATATTTTTCTGATCGCTGATCCATGCACAGAACGAGCCGCCCATGCTCCCGCCCTGGGATTTCACCAGCAGGGTATTGACTCCCTTTTTAAGCTTGATGATTCCCATTGCGTAACGCATTGTAGTGAATTCACAGCCGCATGAATCCTTGGCTTTCTGCTCCATGTCGGATTTGATAAGTTCTCCATTGAGCCAGGCATTCGCCCACCAGTCAACACCGAGAAAGAACTGTGCGGTCCGTTCTTCGGGGCTGGTAATATGAGTGACGGCGAAACTGAAATCCCGGCTCGGTGAACTGACTCTCCGTGTGAAATCCACGGCGATCCTGCACCTGACCCTGTCCTGATGGTTGTCAAGAGGGCTCAGCTCCACGGAGGCCGGCGAGTCCTCGTCGAACGTCCATCCAAGTTTCCTGCCGCCATTCTGGTAGACGGCGTCGAGACCGGGGTTGTTCTCGGGGGGATACTTTGTCGCGAACCCCTTCTTCACTTCAGTTTCAGCCCCGGAACGGCCCGGGCCGTTGCCCCAGAACGAATCGAACGGGCCGACAGTGGCCCAGCATCCAGACGGAAGAGGGCGCAGCATCGGCGTCCATTTGACGGCATAGACACCAAATGCTCCGTCGCGGCGCAGCGAGATCTTCGCCTTGCCGACCTTGAGTTCAACGGCGGGAAAGACAACCTGCTCCGGTGTCTTCGCCGACCTTGTGATGAGAGGGATCGGCAGACTCGCGCCGTTTATCGAAACAGTCGTCACACCCATGGTGTCGGCCACATGTCCAAGGCTGAGAACGTACGGGCCGTCCGCAGGGACATCGAGATCGAACGAGAACTGCCCTCCTTTGCACAGCAACACCTTGTCACCACCCCATTCGGGATGGATGGATCTGGAGTCTACAAGATCAGTTTTCGCATCCGATGAAAGCATCTTCTGGATTTCATCAGCCCTTATAAGAGGTTCTCCAAAAATGTAATATACTCCAGGCTTCTCCTCAAGCTTGTCGGGGAAGCGGGTCACCACCTGACCTCCGGGCATTGTCCCCAGCTTGACATAGGCGTGCATCATCGGCGCGGAAGACAGGACTGTCCTCGCCCGCCAATAATACCCGCGCTGGAACGCCTGCCACGCCTGGGAGGCGCCTTCCGACAACGCCTTTTTTTCAGCAGTGGTCAGATCATCCTGCCGTGAACCGCTCATCACCTGTCCTTCCAGATCCCGTACGAAGGCAAGGCGGTCTTTGACAAAGTTCACTATCTCATTCGGAATGTCCGTCTGTGCGGATATGATCCGCGCGCCGCGCCGACACTTGAAGGACTTGAGCTCATACGGAGCCAGCTCGATTCTCAGTCCCCCCTTGACAAGCTCTTGCTCCTTGCCGCTTGTCAACGATAAAATCCTGCCGTAGTCCTCGACACCCAGGGTGATGGCAATGGGAATCCGCTCACGGTTGACCGCATAGAAGTAAAATCCGTCATCGAGACTGGCGGACCACACGGCAATCGGATCCCTGGCGCTCTCCAGCGGAGTGAAAGGTTTGGCGGGAAGCGCCTCATACTCTGCAAACCATGGCCTCCATATTGCGGGATCCCCCTCTATATAGGTGTTGCCACCGTCACGGAGGAACGCGCTGTCCTGGTCTGCGAGCACGACCGCGAATTTCTCCAGTGAGTTACGGCCGCCTGCGTCAACCGCCGAACAGTAATAATAGCCCTTCGCCTTTACACCGAGCTTGTCGTAAGGAATGCTTCCTCCGAGTTCATGATACATCATGCATGCTGAAAACGCGCGCATGTGTCCGAAGCCGACAGACGTGCTTGCGGGATCGAAAAAACCGTCATAAGTGGATTGTTCCATCTCGGTGGTGTTTCTCGTTCCATACCGTGCGCCCGGGATGATGGCGATTCCCTGTACTTCTTTCAGCTTGTCAAGTTCCACGCCGATCCCCCTCCACCGGGCTGAAAGATCGTCGGATGGCGGATAGACCGCATCGCAGACCGCATCCCCGACAACACCGAAGAAGATGTCGTCGCGACTGCCGCGCATCCTGTCCCGGATCCGCTTGTGGTAGTCAAGAAGCCTGCTGCAGCGCCAGGCATTCCATCTGGCGTTCATCCCGCCGGATGTAAGGAACTTGAACCTTTGTCCAAAGCGCCCCGTATCGCCGACATCACCGGGAACTTTGACACCAGTCTCCTTCTCGAACTGCGCCGCCATCCAGTCGCTGTAGCCCCAGTTGATCGACGGCAGAGTGAAAAAACCATCGAAAAGCCAACTGTCGGCCCGGACGGTTACGCCGGCGAAAGCTGGTGAATCGCGCAGCTTGTCGGCAAGCTCCCCCAATGCGTCTACCCAGAAGTCCTCCACCACCGGATGCAGCGCGTTGAACTGGCAGCTGTTGACGCTGGAGCCGACCTTGACGCCCTGCCTGCTCATCGGATAGAGATCGTCGGGGGTCTGCGAGCGGCTGCGGATTGTCCGTCCGAGAGTGACATTGTTGCCGAATATTTCAGGGACATATTTCATGCCGAACTTTTCGCAGAAGAGCGCCGCCAGTCGGCACGCATCATAGTTCCGTCCGAAAAGCCCTTCGAGTATGTTCGTGCGGTAGAAGACGCCCTGGTAGCTGACGCCGAATCCGCTGATGGCATTCATGCCGGAGTATCTGGCGAGACGCGACCATCGGTCGAGAGTGACGAAATCCGCGGCGATCTCGGGCATTTTCCCGTAGAGGCGGTTGCTGTTGACCACATACTTGATGTTGTCTCCTTCCTCGTACCAGTGGCAGAATATCCTTCCAGATGGATTCGCGGCCTTCTCCACCGGCAGCTTGCCGTCAAACTTGTAGATCCGTATCTTGGAAGCTGCGGCTCGATGTCCAATCTGCTGTCCGAGAATTCCGATGTTCATTTTTTTTGACGCCGCCCAGAACACCATCCGTTGCTAATTCATATTCCATGAAATAGGGAAAATGCCTCCGGTCTCCCACGATTTGCCGCTGTATGAACCATTGATCAGTTCGCCCTTGTCTTCAGAAAGGAAGCTGATCGGCACTGTAACTGACCTGCGATCATCATCGGGATATTCCATCTCGAGAAGATAGGCCGAGGAATCATCGGGCAGATCAAGGGCGTAGGCGAAACCCGAATATGAACGCGGGATGTCTATGGGAGAAACGGGTTTTTCGACCTCCGGCCCGGTGCAATCGTTGCTTTCCCGGTATTTGCCGGCCTTGGTTTCTGAGATCCTAGTCTTGCCGTTGCATTCGAAAAAAGCCGCAGGATCAATTGCCTTGCCATTGTCGGTGTTCGCTACGCAGTCAATGTCATGGATGATGGTCCTGCGATCGTCCAGGGAAAGTTTTTCCGCGACATCCACAACCGCGAACTGTCCGCCGCGGAATTCGCTGGGACGAAGAAGTTTCCCGTCAATTTTCGCCATGACCTGGTAGGCGCCTTCCTTTGTGCAGTCGATCTTGACGGTCTTCGTCGCCGGTTCGCCTGACTGAGAAAAAGCGGCTTCGCCGGCCGCCAGCATTTCTGACGGCTCCAGAAGATTCTTCAAGACTATTTCATACCGGAGATCGGTCTCTGTCGCTCCGGCTGTGACTTTAATCTTGTATTGTTCTCCGACACGGAAGACATCGAGTCCTTCCTTTTCCGCAAAGACGGAGCATTCCGGCCGGCCCTTGGCGGGGACGAGCTTGAATGCGCCTGGCAGGACACCGGGGAAACCGAGCCGGCGGAAACGCAGGCTGTGCTTCCCTTTCGCCAGCCAGAGATTGCATTCCTTGTACCATCCGCCTTGTTCTTGAATGTCGTCACGCCCGGAGATTGCCAGGCAGAGGATCATTTTCCCGTCGAGATAGATGTCCCTCGGCCATTCTGGAACCCCTCCGCTTTCCAGCAGTTCGAACCAGCCACCATCAGTGATTTCGACATCGTATTCGGCCCAGCCGCACATCTCATTGATGATGCCCTGTTTCTTTTTCTCCTCCATCTTGCCGGAATCGTACCATTGTATGTCAGACCGGTCGAAGCTCCAGGCAGTCCTGCTGATCACATCCGCCGGATCGGCTGCAAAGAGGGAAATAGAACTTAAAGAATAGAAAGAAGCGATGGCAAGCACCCCATACAGCCATTGACTTGAGATATGCATTTTCTTCATCCTTTATTAAAATTAATTACTTTATTATAAACCTGGCAATACGCTGGTTCCCTATGTCTGCGACGTAGAGCCATTCGACGCCGTTGGCGTCCTTTATCGTGGCGATGCCGGCAGGCTGTCGGAACGACATTCCACCACGATCATCAAGATTTCCAAACTTGCCATATGACTTGAGGAATTTACCATTGGAATCAAGGCAGACGATATTGTTCCTGGCGGGTTCGGTCAGCCAGATGCGGCCGCCGCTGTCGGCTGTGGCGCCGGCAGGCTGCCTGAACGGAGTCGAGCCGTAGCCCTGGTGGGGATTGTATGAGTCGCGCCACAGGACATCTCCCTTCCTGGATATGCTGACGACGGAGCGGGTTGTTCCTCCGGCGACAATCAGGCCGCCGTCCGCCGTGCGGCAGAGTCCGTAGTCTCCATAGTTCGCGCCAGCCGATCCGACCTCCACCAGACGTTCCCGCATGCCTGAGACTGGTGTCCATCGGAAGATTGAGACCTTGCGCCCGTAGGGGTTGTTTTCAGGGTCATGGAGGCGGAGTATGAGCGAGTCGTCCCCGTCCATCTCCATGTCCGTGACTACGAATGATGCATTCTCGTGCAGAGGTTTTCCTCCATTGAGATATTCCATTGCGGCAAATCCATCTTTTTCTTTTCTGGCGCGGTATACGTTGGCTCCTCTGGCCTTCCCGTTCCAGTGGGAGGCCATGTATATGTCGCCGTTTGGAGCGATGGCGAAAGCCTCGAACGAAGCGATATGCGCGGGCCATTTCGGATCGTAGAGAAGTTCGGCCTGTACGGAGCCGGGCGCTAGCTTCCAGATCTTTTTGTGCGCGATGTAGCATATCCAGCCGTTCCAGGTTTTAATCTGTGTGAATCCGTCAAGGCTGCTTGACTGGACGGCCGCAGTCCCGAGAACAAGATCCCGTCTCATTTCAAGCCCGTTCCCGAGGATGAAATATTCCCTTGCGACAGCTCCGTTGATTTCCTGCTGGAATCCTATTGTGATGCCGAGATCCGGGCTGATCGCCAGCGCGGTCGCCCTTGCGGGAAGATTGAAGGACCACGCTTTTGCGAACTTCGCATCTGGCCCTCTTTCAAAGCAGAGGATGGCCGTGCCGTCGGAGTTGCTTGCAAGCATCTTCGAACCGTCCGGAAAAACAGCGAGCTTTCCAAGTTTTCTGAATTCATCGGCCGCCAGTGATTCAAGCTCTTTGCCGGAGGGCGAGAATACTTTGATCCCGTCCACCTGTGCAAGGTAGATATTTCCTTTTGCATCTACTGCGCCGCCGGAGGCGGTGGTGCCTGACAGCTTGTTGCTTGGCGCGCCGTCAAGCGAATAGTCGAATGCCAGCGTACCGTCTTCGCGGAATTTATAGACGCCTTTCAAGTCATCAGGCTCGGGGCAGCTGAGATAGGTATTTCCCCATTTGTCGATTGCCAGCTGCGAACTTCGCAGTCCCGGAACCGGGAACCCATATCCCCATTCGAGACGGAGAAGTCTTCCAGTGTTCGTCTCATAGAGTGCGGGCCGGGTATTCCAGGACATTGCGGCTACGCGCTTGTCCGGCGTGATCCGCAGCGACCATACATCGAGGTATTCAGGTTTTTCAAGGCTGTTGCCCAGCCTCAGATTGCCATCGTCAGTTTTGTGTTCGAGATTTAACGATAGGCATTTGAGGTAGTTCCCGTCCTTGTCGAACATCATCACCTGCCCGTGTGATGCAGCCCAGAGACTGCCTTCTGTGTCATAAGCCAGATCAGTGATCGATGAGAGGCGGCCGCGCACATCGCCGATTATCGCCTGCGGGCCGGAGAAGTCAAGTTTCGGGGCATCCTGCATGTCGGTGAAACCATGGGGAATCTTCCGGTCGAGAAGACCGCCGGGATATCTGCCGTTGATGTCATACACCTTGACCAAAGCCGGGCGTCCGAGATTTCCCTTTGCCCTCCATATGCGTCCTTCACCGTAGGCCCTGAGCGATTCGTTCAGCAGGCGCATCGCCTCGCGGGCATCGGGTTCCGACAGCTCCGGGGCGGTGCGCCGGTAACGGAGATCATCGAGGAGATCTTTTGCGAACGCCATCGCCGGGAGAAGCTTCTTCGACAGTTCAGGAGGCACGTCCACCGAACAGTTTTTAATTGATACATTGTTCCCTTCGGCACGGAACGAACGGAGCATGAACGGTTCGAGTTCGAACGACAAGGACTGTCCGTTCCTGAGAGCGAGAGGTTCACCGCCTGCGGCAGGAAACACCTTGGCGGCATTTGCCGTTGAAAGCTCGACCTTCACATTTTCCGGCAGCCTGTTGACGGCATAGAAATAGAAGCCTGCCTCGATTTTCAGTCTGTCAGCCTCCTCCTTCTTCACTTCGCGAGTCCAGACAGCGACAGGATCACGCGCCTTTTCAAGAGGAGTGAACTTCAATGCGGGCAGCGCGCGAAATTCGCGGAAGAACGGACTTAAGACCGGTGGAGTGCCGAACATCCATCCGTTTCCGCCGTTCACAAAGAAGCTGGTGTCTGAATCCGCCATGGCGATGGCGTAGAGCTCACGTTCGTTGACGCCGCTGGGAGAGCAGCAGTCGAACGCGCAGTAGCCCTTTTTGCCTCCTAGCTTTTCCCAGTCCAGGTTATCACAGACCTCGTAATAGTCCGTGTAGAGCGAGAATCCGCGGTCTCCGAGAAGCGCGGTCGCCTTTACGTCGTCCGCATAGAGGCAGTCCAGCCTTCTGGCGTCATACACCGGAGTCGAGCCGCCTCGGCCGTAGCTTCCGCCCTGAACGATCACGAATCCCTCTTCTGCGGAGTAGCGGCGGTAGTCCATTCCGATCTCGCGCATCTGTCCAAGCATATCCTGGCTGTAGGCCTCGCGTGGATCCGGACCGAAATAGTTGAGGAATAGTTTTGCGTCCGGTTTCGCCTGCCTTATCCGGTCGCGGAGGCGGCAGTGGTACTTGAAAATCCTGTCGCATCGCCATTCGATCCAGCGTTCACGCGCAGCTCCTGTGAGGAAGTCGAACCGTTGGCGGAATCTTTTCGGATCCTTCGCCTTTCCGGCCCCACCCTCCGTAGCTTTAGCGAAGGGGGGGACTTTTATTCCCGTATCCTTTTCAAACTGGGCAATTGTCCAGTCGTCATATCCCCAGTTCAGCCCGGGGAGGGCATTCCATCCCTGCCACATCCAGGAGAGCATAAGACGGGTTGATATTCCAGCGAACGACTCGCAGTCGGCGAGGCGATCAGCGCACTCCCCGAACACCGAGAGGTATACCTCCTGAACTCTGGGGTGCAATGCATTGAAGGCTAGCTTGTTGCCAATCGCCCCGTCCCGGTCGCGGATCACGTAATCCTCGGCTTCAGGCTCAATGTGCGCCACCTGCTCCTTCCTGCCGTTCTTCTCGACCTCCTCGGTCCAGACTTTCATGACATGCCTGTCGAACCAGGGTTGTCCGCTGACGTGGAATTCCGCGACATATTTGCCGTTGTATTTCTCAGCCATCAGCGCAACCATCCTCGCCATGTCGTACGGCTCGCTGAAATACCCGTCCAGTATCCTGCTGGGATAGGCGTTGTACTGGTAGACATTGACCGTGGGAAACATCAGGTTGGCGCCGAGGTATCGGTTCCATTGCCCCCATCGGTCGAGGGAACTCAGATGTTCGACAAGCCCCTTGGACCCTTCGCCTGCCTTCGCCCCGAAAAAGCGGTTCCATCGCTGTCCCTCCTCGAAATAAAATCCCATGACACGCCCGCTGGCCGGACCTGACGGGCCGGCTGGCAGGGTTGAGTCGACCCGGTCGATCCGGATTCTCGCCGCCGCCGCCTTGTAGCCGGGGACAAGATTTATTGCCGCAACAACTATTCCATCCTTGTTCAGCGGATAAAAGAATGCCTCATGGATCCGCATCGAGTTGCCTAGAGCATAGTGTCCGCCCGTCTCAACTCCGCCAGTCAAGGTGATGCCATTTCTACCGTCCGAACCGTCGCAGGTCCAAAACCCCATGCTGCGCTGGTCGTCGTCCGGATATTCGACCCGCAGACGATACTGATGGTCGGCATCGGGCAGGTTGAACTTGTACGAGAATCCGTCGGTCGCCCAGTATTCGTGGCTTCCCCTGCCGGATGATTCGCGGTATTTCCCAAAAGGAGATTCAACGATCCGGCTCCCTCCGTCCTTTTCAAAGAAGGTCCCGTCCTTCTCCACGGCCTGTCCGTTGATGGTCTGATTTACGCAGTCGATATCGACCACCGTCGTGGTCTTCAATTCGGCGGCCGGCGGCGGCGGATTCTTCGTGTCGATGACGATGAACATTCCAGCCTTGAGATCGGCAGGACGTGAAAGTTTTTCCCCGGATTTGGCAAGGAGCTGGAAGACACCCTGACGTGGAAACTCTATTTCAACTTCCTTTGAGACGGGTTCGGCGCTTATGGGAAACTCCACTGTTCCGCATGGGGTGATCTCCTTGCTGTTCTCATCACGGACGACGAGCTCATAGGATGTCGGAACCGTGGTTCCGCCGGAAACTGAAATCCTGATCCTTGTCCCGGCCCGGACGACATTGTGTCCGATGCCAGTTGCGCGGATGCAGCCTGACGCTTCACCGTCGGCGCTCCTCAGCTCCCACTTGCTCGGCAGGGCGCCGGGGAAGCCCAGACGGCGGAACCGGAGCGTATGTTTCCCGGCCTTCAGATAAAGGTTGGCTTCCTTCCACCAGCGGCCCTGTTCTCCTTTGCGCGGAGCTACGTCAATATCTTCCTTATGCGAATACGTCAGAAGGAAAAGAAGTTTTCCATCGAGAAAAAGATCCCGGCTCCAGTCGGGTACTCCACCTATTTCCATCAGTTCGAACCAGCCGGATCTGGCGACCGTGAAATCATATTCAACCCAGCCGGATGCGCCCAGAATGCTTCCCGCAGTCTTCTGGTCCTCCATTGACGAAATCCAGCCTTTGACTCCGGGCTTGAGCAAATGCGCGGGCCAGTCCAGTTCCGAACGGTCGTAGCTCCAGGCCGTTCTCGTGATAAGCCCCGCCGTATCGGCCGCAAAAAGTGAAATGCAGGTTGAAAAATAGAAGGCGGCGGCGCATGCACCAGGCAAGAATCGGACTGGGATATGCATTTTCCCCATGGCGTTACTCCTTTTGTTTCGTGCTGTTCCTGCGTGGCTTGCCGGTTGAAGCCCGCACGACGAGACTGACCGGAAGTCTGAGGCTTTCGATCGGGGCATCCGGGTTTTCAATCCGACGGAGGATCAACCTGGCGCCGGACGCTCCGACCAGTTCGGGATCCTGGTGGACAGTAGTGAGTGGCGGCTGATAGTACTCGGAGTTCGGCAGCGCCCCGAAGCCGGACAGGCTCAAATCCCCTGGTATCTCCAGCCCCAGCTCCCTGGCCGCCTCCATCACGATCAGCGCGGTGTCGTCATTGTAGGCGAACACGGCGCTGGGACGTCCAGGGCGCGACAGCATTGCCACGCATGCCGCCTTGAGTTCCATGTCCACCGACTTCGTAGCGGTGATCACGATTTGGTCTTCCGGAGAAATCTGCACGCCCGAACGGCGCGCCTCGCTGCAGAAACCTTTCAGCCTCGGCTGATCCATGGTGTCAGGAGGCCTGCTTACACAATAGGCGAGCCGGCGATGACCCAGCCCTAAAAAGTGGCGGGCTACCAGCCTGCCGCCCTGCTCGTCGTCGGTGCCGACAAAATCGCAGGTGGCGTCGTCTCCCGCATTCACCCGGACGACCGGGACATGGAAGCGTTTCAGCTCCATCATTTCAGCGGCGGAAAGAGGGCGTTCCACACCGGTGACTACCAGCCCGTCGATACGGTGATCCAACAGACGGGGCAAGGCATCCACCGGCGACGCCTCCATATCGAGGACTATTGGCAGGAAGCCGCGCCGCATCAGCTCCCTCTGGACACCCACCGCAATCCTGGCGTAATAAAAACCAAAACTGTTGAGCAGGACTCCGACGCTCAAAGTAGCCGCGCCGAACGATGCGCCCGCCGCCCGGTTCGGACGGAACCCGTGCTCCTCCGCCAGCGCCAGCACCCGTTCGCGTGTGGAAGCGGCGACCTTGTCCTTGCCGGAAAACACCCGCGAGACAGTCGCAACAGAAACTCCAGTCTTTTCTGCGAAATCCTTTATGTTCAGTATTTTCCTAGGCTTTTTCATCCGCCGCACCCCTGTGAATGTAATTAGTTACATTTACTATTATAAAACATAATCCGCCTTTGTCAACAATGGGATTCCAACTTTTTTCAAGAAAAGATTAAAAGCATGTTATTTTTTACTGGTTCCTTAAAGAAATGAATCAACCAGCAGTTTGATGTTCAGGACTGTCAATATTGCGGCGATCGTGAAAAGTATTATCCTGCCCAGCCTGTCATTCTTGTATTTGCCCATCACCTTTTCAGAAGACGTCAGATAGACGAGGGTGAAAACCGTGATTGGCAGCTGGATGCTGAGAAGCATCTGGGAGATAAGAAGTCCCTTGAACGGGTTGGAGATGAAAAATATCGCCGCCGTACCTCCTATAAGTGTGATTCCTGCGCCTGTCCTTGAATGCTTGTCGGCTATGTCATAGGGTTCTCCGAGTATGCCTGCGAAGATGGAAGCTCCTGCAATTCCTGCGGTGAGGGACGAGGCTATGCCGGCCAGCAGGAGTGCGATGGCGAAAACGACCGCCGAAGTCTGGCCAAGAAGAGGTTCAAGCGTCTTCTTCGCCTGTTCCAGCTCTGTAACCGGAATTGAATTGGTGAAGAATACGGCCGCTGCAATGACTATCATCGCGCTGTTGATGGCCCATCCTACACCCATGGAAAAGAGCGTATCCAGGAATTCATATCTGAGCTTGTTCCTTATAAAGCCCTCTCCTTCTTTCTGCCATTGGCGGCTCTGGATGATCTCGGAATGGAGGAAGAGGTTGTGCGGCATCACAACCGCGCCAAGCACGCTCATGATTATGGCCATGCTGCCCAGGGGGAACAATGGGATTACAGTACCTGCGGCCGCAACCTGCCATTCGACCTTTACAAGGATGATCTCAACGACAAACGCCATTCCTATCAGGGAGACGAACCCGATTATTATCTTTTCTATTTTCCTGTATGCGTTGGTGTAGAGCATCCACGATACGAAGATCAGCGACAGTATCGCCCCTATGTTC
>JBAQUG010000139.1:0-11226 GCA_049297395.1 Victivallales bacterium
CGACCCTGCTTCTCGTCAGGAACCTTCCATGGGCAAGATCGGGCCCTACAAGATCATCGAATTTCTCGGAAGGGGCGGTGCCGGGATAGTATATCGCGCCGTTGATTCCGACAAGGCCGAGGTCGCCATAAAGGTCATTACTGCCACTCCGTTCGTGCCGCAGTCGGAGATCAGGCGTTTCATCCGCGAGGCCGAGACATCAAAGCTCCTCAGGAGACATCCCAATATCATCACTGTCTACGATACCGGACAGGACGGGCATGACTATTACATATCCATGGAACTTGTTCCTGGAGGAAAAACCCTGCATGACATAGTTGGGATGAAATTGTCCGTGAAGGAAGTGCTTGCATATGCGGTTCCTGTGGCGCAGGCGCTTGCCTTCGCGCACAAGGAAGGGATACTGCACCGCGACCTTAAGCCAGCGAACATCCTCATCAACGAGTTCAACCAGCCGCTCCTTGCCGATTTCGGCCTGGCGAAGACGGAGAGCTCGCAGCAGCTGACACTGACCGGGAACATCGTGGGAACTCCCAAGTATATGTCGCCGGAGCAATGCGGCATGGGCGATGGCGAAGTCACGAACCAGTCTGACATATATTCTTTCGGATTCGTGATCTACGAGCTTCTCACGGGGGGGCCGCCTTATCCGATCACCCCTGAAATGCAGCTGGCTGAAGTATTCAGGCTGATCCGCGACCATGAAGCGGTACCGCCCCGCAAGTTGCGCAAGGACATCAGCCGCAACCTCGAGGCGGTCGTCCTCAGGATGCTTGAGAAGGAGAAGAAGCTGCGCTACAAGGATATGGCGCAGGTTTGTGCCGACCTGGAGGCATGCCAGGCCGGAATGCCAGTTTCCGTGCGGCGCCTCTCCTGGGCGGAACGATGGGAGAAATGGCTGAGAAAGCACAGTTCCCAGGCAATTACTGCCGCCGTCGCCATCTCCATCGCCGCATGCCTATATTATTTTCTCGTCATCCCGTGGATGAAGGGCAGCGGATTCGCCAAGCAGAAGGTGGACCTGATCGCCGTCACCGCCAAGCACAGGTCCGAACGCCTGGAGGAGGAGCTGGAAGCGCTCAAGCATCCCGGCACTCCCGCCGGAGATGAGGCTGCGGCAGGCACGGCACTGCTCCTGAAAGGCCGCGAATCCCTCTCCGGAGGACGGCTTGACAAGGCTGAAGCACAATATGTATCGGCGGCGGAATGGGCAGAAAAGAACGGGCATAACGGCATACTCCTCGAATCCAGGAACAGTCTCGCCCGCATCGAGCTGGCGAGGGGCTCCAACGACAAGGCCGCGAAAATGTTCCAGGATGTCGCTAGCCTCTATGGCAGGAACACACTGAACGGACAGCTTGCCCTTTTCGAGGCCGGAGCGGCCCTGTGGCTGCATAAAAACGATGCAGACTCCTTCCGGCTCTGGCAGGAGATTGCGGCCGCGAATAGACGTGATAGCAGGGGCGCCGTTGACAACAAGGAGCCTGTCAACTATATTAACTTGTTGTCCAGGGCAATGCTGGGACGCGGGAAAAATGCCAGCGTGGGAGAAATTGCCACGTCGTGTCCGACGGTCTTCAAGGGGCTTGGATACTGGGTTCTCGCCCAGAATACCGCAGCTGGCAAATTGAAGAATGAATATCTGGCGGAAGCAATGAAGAATAAAGGCATATTTGTGTGGATCAAACAGGAGGAAGAAAATGACGGCAAAAAATAATCTCAAGAGAATGACGATCAGGTATTTCACACTCACCGAACTTCTGCTCGTGACCGCGATTGTCACCAGTATTCCCGCCGGAACATATCTCAAGGTGAAACAGAAGGCCGTCGAGACCGAATGCATGAACAACATGCGCCAGGTCGGCATGGCGATTGTCACATTCCAGATCAGCAACGGCGAATTCCCTAAGGCAGCATTCTTCCCGGAAAAACCCAAGACAGACAAGAACAGCATCAGAGTCATCCTCGGCGATGAGATACATGGCGACAAGGTATGGATATGTCCGGCAATGCCGGACGAGTTGAAGGACAAGGGGCTGACATGGGTCTACAACGACACTCTTGCTGGAAAGGCTACCGTGAAGGATCCTGAAAAGACGTGGCTCCTCATTGAATTCACCTGCGTCTCAAAGAAGACGCCGCCCGCCCATCCCGGAGGTTTCAACATCGTATATGCCGACGGCCACGTGGCGACTTCCAAAATACTTCCTGAGGACATCACGAAAAGCCAGCAGGCCATGCTTGATGAACTTATAAAGGGGCGTGAGTTCGCCTGCAGGGATTGCAATTTCAGGTGATACTTGGATTTTATCCTTCAATTCACTCTCTTGAAATCGATGAATCCTTTTTCGACATCCGTATAGGTCAGCTGGACACGGATCCTCTGTCCGACATCGACGCCCTGGTAGCCGCTGGCGAGCCTTCCTTCAACCGCTGGATGAAGTATCCGCACCCATGTCCCCTTGTCGGACGCGCCGGTCACGATCGCATCGAATTTCTCCCCGATCCTCTTTTCAAGAAGCATTGAAGCTGCGGATTTCGCAACCTGGCGTTCGACTTTCTTCGCTGCGTTTTCCTTGTCCGTGCAGCGCTTTGCCAGGGAATCAAGTTCCTGATTGCCGTAGGGCATTGGGCTTCCTGAAAGTGCGGCCTTCAGCAGCCGGTGCGTGATGATGTCGGGATAACGGCGGTTCGGCGCGGTGGTGTGAGTGTAATCCTTTACTGCCAGCGCGAAATGCCCTTCTGCGGCCGTGCCCGGGATCTCGACTACATATTCCCCGGGACCCAGCAGCTTTATAACGCTTAGGGACAGGTCCTGGAATCTGACAGGGTCTGCGGATTTCGCGGAAATCAGGAATTTTTCCAATGCCTTCGAGTCGGGTGTTGCCGGCAGTCTGAATTTCTTCTCGGCGGCCAGTTCAACTATGCGGTCCCAACGCCTGGGGATGCGGACGACACGCCTTATCGACGGGAGTTTTCTCGAGGCGAGGAACCTTGCGGAACATCCGTTTGCGGCGATCATGAAATCTTCGATGAGATCTTTGGCCCTGTTGCTCTTTTCGGGTTCCATGTCGTTGAATTTGCCGTTCTCATATCGTGGACGAATCTCCCCGGTCTCCAGGTCGAGTGCGCCCAGTTCCTGGCGCAGCGCTTTCAGCTTCTGCGCAGCGCTGTCCTGGAGCCGGAGGTTTTCCTCCAGACCTTTGATATTCCCGATTCCAGCCGGCATCGGACCTGTTCCTTCGAACCAGGCGGCAACACTGTTGTATGCGAGTTTCGCATGATTCCTGACAAGCGCCCTGTAGATCTCTGAACTTCTTAAAGTTCCATTCTCCGCCAGTGACATCTCGACAACAACTGAAATCCTGTCGGTGTCGGGATTTAGCGAGCTAAGATCCGTTGAAAGCTTTTCAGGGAGCATGGGAAATATCTGCGCAACCGTGTAGATGGACGTCGTGTTGTGCTGGGCATGCAGGTCGATTGCAGACTGTTTCTTGACGAGTGCGTCGACATCTGCGATGGCGACAAATATCCTTATGGCGCCGTCGGACATTTTTTCGGCATATGTAAGCTGATCAAGATCGCGGGATGAATCGTTGTCGATGGAGCACCAGATGAGGCTCCTCAGGTCACGGACTGAAGTATCCGTAGCCGTCGCTGGTCCATGGATTGTGTCGACTTCCTTGAGAACCTCTGCTGGGAAATCCGGTCTCAGCCCCCTCTCAAGCATTGCCCGTCGCGCGATATCCCGCAGGATTTCACTTTGTCTGTCAATGATTTCTGGCATGTTTTTTCCTGAATTAAATGTTGTTTTGATGATTACTTTACTTTCTACATTTAATAAAAAAAGGCCGGGTTTACATGCCCGGCCTTTTTTTATATGACTGAATCTTATAGTTTTGGGGCGCTGTCAGTGCTGCTGGTGTTGTTTTTGTTCTTGTTATTTGCATGGCGTTCCTTCACCTTTTCCGGTATGAGCGCTTTAAGGGCCTCTCTTGCCGTCTTAAGCTGTTCCCTTGCTGCCTTGCCTGCCGCCTTGTCCTTGGCGTTGATGGCGCTCTTGACATTGTTGAGGGCGTCTATCACACCCTGGACGGCGTTCGAGATGTCAGTCTTGCCGTTGCTTGTCGCCTTTGCCTTGTGTTCCTCGAGTTTCTTGAGACGCTCATCGATTTTCGCGACAATCTGTGCCGGATCACAGTGCCTTTTCCCGTCTTGTACGCTGGGGGCATTTGCTTCCGGTGATGTTGAATTTTCCGCTGCTGCTGGAAGAATGTAGCCCAGCATGCAAATCCCGACTACTGCGATTAACTTTTTCATTTTCGTTCTCCTTTTTTATTTTTTACCTTTATTATCACTCTTTCTATCCAGTACTACCCGCGTGAAAGCAGGAAACTTTCACTTGAAATAAAAATAATCGAATTATTTTTATTTATATTGAGGATATTGGCAGTCATGATATTTTTCCTTCATGCCAATGAAGGAAAAATCGACATACAGGACCAGGGTAACCCTTCTCCAGAAGCTGAAGGACAGCCACGACGATGTCGCCTGGGCCGACTTCGCCTACTACTACAGGAATTATATCTTCAATATCGCCAGGAGGATGAATCTCGGCCATGACGACGCCAATGAGATTGTCCAGCTCGTCCTCCTGAAGTCCTGGAACAAGCTAGGTGAGTTCAACTATGACTCCGAGAAGGGCCGTTTCAGGGGATGGCTCTGCCGCGTCACCGGAAACGAGATCAGGAACTACTACCGCGACCAGAAGAAACGCTATGTTTCAATAGAAGAGTTCAAGACCGAAGACGGCCGGAGTACCCTCGAACAGTTCACCGAGCCTGAGATCGAAAAGATTGCTGAAGAGGAGTGGGAAGATTATGTCCCCAGGCTGGCTTGGAAGAACATCTCCGGCTCTTTCGAGGACAATGCCAGGCGCACCTATGAAATGTTCCTTGAAGGCAGGCCCCCCGAGGAGATTGCTGGAAAACTCGGCATCTCGAAGAATACCGTCTATGTCCACAAGAACAGGATCCGGGAAAAGCTAATTCCTGAGATTAAACGCCTCAAAGTAGAGCTGGGATGAATTTCGCGCACGCATCCTGCCTGCACGAAATTCATGATAAGTAGTTTTCAATATCCCTCTTCAAATCGCTCGCCTTCTTGTAGAACAATGAACCGCTGTCGTCGAGGGCCCTGTCGATTATCGCGGCAAGTTCCTCTGGAACTTCAGGGGCGTGATTCCTGATCGGTGCGGGATTGATTTTAAGGATGGCGTTGAAAGGGTTCTTCTCGCCTTCGCAGTTCCTTGGAGGCCTTGCAGTCAGCAGGAAGTACAGGACAGCCGCAGTGCTCCATACATCAACTTCCGGCTGGGAATACTTGTAGTTGAGAAGCTGCTGCCTGCTGATGAATGCCAGGGAACCTCCGACCGAACCTGTCTGCGTGTTCCCGCATTTGCCGGCAAAACGGTAGCTCTTTGCAAGCCCGAAATCGGAGATTTTCACAATCAGGTCTTTGGTCGTCGGTCGTCGGCCTGCCTCGGCGAAGTTTCCCAACGAAGCCGGGTCGCCAGGTTGGTGGTTCAAAGTCTCCGTTTCGCCGGTTCTCCGTTTCGCCGATTCATCTTTTTTCTGTCGTCTGTCATCTGTCGCCTGTCGTCCGCCCTCTGTCATCCGCACTTTGTCGTCGGACGTATTTCCGGATTCGTCTATCGCCGGTTCTCCGTTTCTCCGGTTCTCCGATTCTGCATTCAGTACTAAGATATTCTCCGGCTTTATATCCCTGTGGATCAGGCCGCAGCTTTTGCCTGTCGACCCATCGTTCAGTTTTATATCGGGTATCTCGACATTGTGCGCGTAGTGGAGTCCGTCAAGCACCTGCATGATGATCCCGCATGCCTTTTCCGGCGAGGGCATGCCGTCACGCATCAGTAGATCGTTGAGGCTTCCTCCCTTGCAGTACTCCATCGTGTAGTACCATATGCCATCGGCTTTTCCGTAGTCGAGAAGCTTCACGATGTTCGGATGTTTCAGGTATCTGCTGTTGGATATCTCGCGTTCGAATCTTTCCCGCATCTCGGGCGAGCCGGTCAGTTCAGGCAGAAGTATCTTGAGGGCCTCAGGGGATCCGTCATCCTCGTTTCTGGCAAGATAGACCGAGCCGATGCCGCCTTTTCCGATCAGGCGCACAACGGTGTGAGCTCCCAGGCGGGTGCCGCTCATGTCGAGGTTTTCCTTTGTCGCTTTCATATATTTCACAGTTAATATAATAACCTTATGGCATATTGCGTATTATAGTATGATGAAAATACCGTAATCCATTAATCCGAGAGGGGACGGAATATGCCGGACATCAAATTCAACTGCATGAAGTGCGGGACTGAGATCGAGGCCGAGGCGACGCTCGCCGGCAAGATCATCCAGTGCCCCAGATGCCGTCATGCCGTGAAAGCTCCGGAAAGCCTCATGGGGCCGGGAATGATCCTCGGCGGATACGAGCTCGGCATGCTTCTTGGGAAGGGCGGCATGGGCGAAGTCTGGCTTTCCACCCAGGATTCCATGCAGAGGAAGGTCGCACTGAAAATCCTCTCCCCGTCGCTTTCAAAGGATCCAGAGCTCATCGCCAGATTCAACAATGAAATGAAGATGGTCGCCAAACTCGATCATCCGGGCATTGTCTCGGCGTACGAGGCCGGACATGCGAACGGCCTCTATTTCCTCGCGACTTCCTATGTCGACGGCGTTACACTTGGGTCAATACTCGATTCCGGAAGGGTTTTTGACGAGAAGGACGCTTTGACAATTGCCAGGAAGGTCGCCGAGGCGCTCATGTACGCCTGGGACAAGCACAGGATGCTTCACCGCGACATCAAGCCGGCAAACATCATGATCGAGGACGGAGGCGCCGTCAAGCTCATGGACATGGGCATTTCGAAAAGCCTCAAGGAGGATTCTTCCATCACGATGACAGGCATCATCGTCGGCACTCCCTATTACATGAGCCCCGAACAGGCGAAGGCCGAAAGGGATATCGACCAACGGTCCGACATCTACTCCCTCGGCGCGACCCTCTATCACATGCTGACTGGAGATCTTCCGTACAACGCCACAAGCACCATGGGCATTCTTGCCAGGGTGATTTCAGAGCAGCTTCCTTCCGCCGGGGAAATAAATCCGAAGCTGTCTGTGAAATGCGAACTTCTCATTTCAAGGATGATGGCGAAGGACAGGACGGAACGGCAGGAATCGTGGCAGGAGGTGATAGATGACATTGACAATGTGCTTGACGACAGGGTGGCGGCTCCAGTATTTGCCGAAGTGCCAGGGGAACGGCTTCCGAAGAACGACAGGCTCATGAAGGTATCGGCTGTAATCATTGCTTCCTGCATAGTTGTCACTGCGATGATATTTATCAGCTACAGCCATAAGAAACCCGTGGATCCGGATGAGGAACTGCTGTCGATCATCAATGAGGAAATCCCTGAACCTGCCGGCATGAAGGAATCTCCGCCGGTTCCAAGGCATGAGAGCCGTCCGGCGGTTGCGGAGCATAAGACGGCAGTTCAGGAAAACAAGACAGTTGAAGCCGCCAGGAGCAAGACAACGCACGAGGCTCCTCCGCCGGTGAAGACTGAACCCCGTTCGACGACCGTAGAAAATCCGGAAAAGCCGGGCAGGAACGCACTGGTTTCAAGCGTTGTCCTGGCCCAGAAGCTCGGCCTCAATGAGAAGGAACTCGAGAAGGCCGCCCCCATCATCAAAAATTATTTCAAGGAGCTGAAACAGCTTAGGGAGAACAAGCCTGCCAGAGGCTATTTTACGCTCGCGGAGTTGAAGGAACGTGTCGAGAAGATCACTGCGGACACCCAGAAAAAAGCCGAGGCCGTGCTGACAAAGGACCAGGCTGCAAAACTGATGCAGGTGCTAGAAGACGGGAGAAAGCTAGGCTTCCGGAATTATCTGCTGAATCCTCCCCCGCAGCATTCCCAAAACAAGTGAGCCGATTTCAAAACTCTGAATGCGGGGAGGTGAAAACCTTCACGCTGTGGCGTGGCTACAACAAATCCAAGCTGTAGCCGCGTCACTCTGCTGACGCGTTCCTTTCCCGATGAATGTAACTTGCTATAAATATCCTTGGAATCCTGTAAATCCCGTCAAAAAAGTTATTAAGTTCCGGCGAAGCCGGTTAAGTGTCTTTCATCCGTGCTTCCTATAGTCGGAAGGGCGGACGTTGAAATGCTTCAGGAACTGCCGTATGAAATAGCCCTGGTGCTTGAATCCGCAGTCCGACGCGATTTCCTTGATCTGCTTGTCCGTATTGAGCAATTGATGGGCGCAGAGCTTCAGCCTCTGCCGGATCAGATACTGTCCGGGGGAGACTCCGAAATGCGCGGTGAATAGACGGTTCAGGTGCCTTGGGCTGAGGTGGTAGCGTACCGCCAGGGAGTCCAGGGATATTTCATTGTTCAAATGCTCGTCAATATGCGCCGAGACCATTTCCGGAAGCAGCTTCTGCTGCGAGATCTCTTCCTCCAATGAAAACAATTCCTGGAATGATGCGCGGAAAAGCTCAATCACAGTCAGCTCGATGATGTTGCACAGGAATTTGGAGCGCAGTGACGAGGCACGGTCGAGCTCGCTGTCCAGCATCTTCAGCCATTTGAAGCTTTCCCCGTTTTCCAGCAGGTACTCCCTTTCGCGCAGGATCTGGTTGAAACGCAGCAGCATGGCTCCTTTTGCGGCGGACACCCTGAACATGATTCCCAGGACGGTGGATTTTTCCGACACCACCCGACGGGAATGCACCAGCTTTGAAGGTATGAGAATCCATCCTGGCCTTTTCGATTTCAGAATTCTGGAGAATCCGCATCCGTCCCCGTCGCTGTATTCCATTTTGCCGTCAACAGCCGTCGCCAGTTCATAGTATTCATGATGGTGCAGACCAGTACTGAAGCCGCCAATGTCGGATGTGTAATGGGCAATCTGCAGATCCACCGTGAACTCGCTGCAGGCGAACTGCCTTGAACCCTTTATCGCCAGCGCCAGGTTTCGGTTTACGCTCAAGATCCGGTCTTCATCCATTTTTCTCATGTGTTGCTCCAGAAAAAATGACTCTTTGTCCGTTTTGTGCAAGCATTGTCCGTTTAATGCAATTGATAGGCTCCTCTGCCTGCTGTAAAATATAGGGCAGGAAGAGAATGGATTCAAATCGAACTGCAGGGAAATAAAAAGAAGGAGTTCTGGCAATGAAAATAGGAATGGAAGGCGATTGGCGGCACATATCCAATGGATTGGAGATACCCACGCAGTCCTACAGCGACCAGCCATATATTGTAAGGACTGGCGATGGAGCATGGCTCTGCTGCGTCACGACCGGACCCGGCCACGAGGGCGTGCGCGGCCAGCACGTCACGACCATGCGCAGCACCGACCAGGGGCACACGTGGTCTGCGCCTGTACCGGTGGAACCTCCTGACAGCCCGGAGAACTCCTACGCGGTGATGCTCAAGACCCCGTCAGGGCGCATCTACATCTTCTACAACCACAACAGCGACAATGTCCGGAAAGTGAAATGCCACGACGGGCAAAATGAATTCGACCGCGTTGACAGCCTGGGGCATTTCGTCTTCAAATACAGCGATGACCACGGAAAAAGCTGGTCGGAAAAACGTTATGACATTCCATTCCGTCTGTTCAAGTGCGACCGCGAGAATGCCTATGGAGGCGAAATCTGCTTCTTCTGGAATGTGGGAAGACCCTTCGTCCATGGCGGCGCAGCCTTTGTCTCTCTTCATAAAGTCGGACAAATGGGCAAAGGCTTCTTCCAGCAGTCGGAAGGGGCTCTGTTGAAAAGCGATAACATACTGACTGAGACCGAGCCGGAGAAAATCCGATGGGAGACTCTGCCGGACGGTGAAATCGGATTGCGGTCTCCTCCCGGCGGCGGGCTTGTCAGCGAAGAGCAGAGCTACTGCGTGCTCAGCGACGGCTCCATCCACTGCGTATATCGCAGCATTGACGGATATCCGGTGGAGAGCTACAGCCGCGACGGAGGCCATACCTGGTCGATGCCCCGCTACAAGTGCTTTGCCGACGGACGGCGCATTAAACATCCGCGCGCGGCCAATTTTGCATGGAAGTGCGGCAACGGCAAATACCTGTATTGGTTCCACAATCATGGCGGCAGCATCTTAAGTGCACAGCCCGGCAATGCCGATGGCGGCGCCTACGACGACCGCAATCCGGTCTGGCTGTGCGGAGGTGTCGAAACGGACTCCCCTGAAGGCAGAATTATCAAATGGAGCGAGCCGGAGATAGTGCTTTACGACGACGACCCGTTTGTCAGGATCAGCTATCCGGACTTGATTGAAGAGGACGGCAGATACTTCCTCAGTGAAACCCAGAAGGACACTGCCAGAATACATGAGATTCCTGCGGATTTCCTCGAACGCATCTGGAAAGGTCTGGAAGCAAGGCCAGGCGGAAGGAAGACTCTTGCGGATTTCGCAGATGCAAAACCCATATTGGACATGAAGGGATCCGGTTCGGCCATTGCGCCAAAGCTGCCTGAATTTTTCACCCGGGACTTCCAGAGTCCGGATTTCCGCGGCAGAAGCACGGGAAATGGGTTTGCGATCGAAATCATCTTGTCCCTCGGAGCCATACGAGGCTGCAGCATTATCGAAGGCAGGCGGAAGGATGGCAGAGGGCTGGAGCTGAATATCGCTGCGGACGGGAGCCTGGAGCTGATCATGGATGATGGATGGATGGAACAGCGCATGACCAGCGAGCCATGCCTGAAAGCAGATGGACTTCAGCATGTTGTCATCAATGTCGATGGAGGCCCGCGGATTGTCAGCTTCATCGTCAACGGACGTTTCTGCGACGGCGGCGAACAGCGTCAGTTCGGCTGGCAGCGTTTCAGCCCATACCTGAGACATGTGAACTGGTGCGAGAAATGGACAATCAGCAACGTAAAGCATCTTAAAGTGCATGATCGTGTTTTAATGGCTGCGGAAAGTAAGATGACATGAAAATCGACGTTGACGTCTGGAGCCAATCCAAACCTGTTAAGAAAATAATTTAATCGTATAGGAGATTGTATTTATTGGCCCCCCTGCGGGCTTGTCCCGCAGGAGGCAAAGATTGGGAGGCTAAGGGACATTCCCTTAGCTCTCCAATCTCCCTTTCCTGCCAGGTAAACTGGCAGGGGAAGGTTAAACTG
>JBAQUG010000140.1:0-4022 GCA_049297395.1 Victivallales bacterium
CACCCTGCACTTCCTGCACTTTGCTCCGAGGGCAAGCCAGCTTACCAGGGGAATGTTGTCATACCATGGAATGAGGCAGTCGCAATTCGGGCAATGGGACGGCGGAGTGACGATTGATTCGTTCCGCGGCAGACGCCAGATGCAGACGTTCAGGAAACTCCCGATGCATGTCCCCAGTATGAAGATGAAGACTTTCATCATGGGCATGGCCTGTTCAGAAATTAGACATGATTCGTTCATAATTGAAATGGATTGCTGGATTGCTGGATTGCTGGACTGCCGGGTGAAGCATTGGCTGCACAACGCCTTGCAAATTCATCATAAAGCGATTTCCTCATGACTTCCACGGGCGCCGCCTTCTCCGTCCATATCGAAAACGATTTCGCCCCCTGGTGAAGGAGCATCGACAGGCCGCCGGCAGTCCTGCACCCCTTCTTCCTTGCAGTCCTGATGAATGCCGTGTCCTTGTAGATTGTATCGTAGCAGCATTTCCCCGGCCTGAAGAATTGTTCCGGCAGCGGGCTCGGATCCTCTTCTTTCAGGCCCAGGCTTGTGCATTGGATCACGACAGATGCATTGGAAGCGAATTCGCCCAGCTGTTTCCCATCGCCGAGTAAACAGCAGGAATATTTCGTGCCGGGGCAGCTCCTTCTAAGTTCGTCGACGAGCGTTTCCGATTTGGATACGGTCCTGTTCGCAAACAAAAGACATTCCGCGCCTTTTGCGGCAAAATGGAATGAGACGGCCTTTACCGTCCCGCCGGTCCCGACAAAAAGGAAGCTATTGCCTTTTATTGGAATTCCGAATTCCTCATTGATTGCTGTCTCAAGACCGTAGCCGTCGGTAGATTCCCCGTGGAGATGTCCATTGGTGTTTTTAACAGTATTTACGCTTCCAGTCAGCCCGCACTCACCTGAAATGGAATCAAGGAAAGGGATTATCGCGTTCTTGTGCGGAACGGTGATATTGAAGCCGGCAAACTCATTCCTGGCCCTTTCAGCAAAGGCGGCGAGTTCATTTTCCCTGACATGCACCATGATATACTCGGCATTGATTCCTAGCGCCTTGAAGGCGGGGTTGTGCAGCTGCGGCGAAAGCGAATGCGCCACCGGATCACCTATCACTGCATATTTGAGTTTATTGTCTGACATATCCGTCTAATATACTTCCAAACCTGGATTCTGCGAAACGTGAATGAGGATTTGAGCTGCGAAAATCGCAACTCTCTCCCCGGCCTATTGGACATATGCTTGTTTTTCCGGTATTGTCGTCCATATTTACCACTCACAAAACTTTCGGAGGGATGGACTGTGTCATTGCAGGAATTAAGCCGTGATTATACTATCAAGGGGAAATACCGGATAGCAGGGAAAATAGGCAAGGGTACAATGGGTACCGCAGTCTACCTTGGCCGGGATATCGAACACGACTGCGATATTATAATTCGCGTCCTTCCCCAGGCCTTTCTTGGTGATGAAGAAATCTCCACCCGCTTCATGCAGGGAATCGATCTTGCCAAAAAATTACACCACCCCAATATTCTCAGAGTCCTGGATGCAGGTTTGGAAAAGGACATTGAATACGTAATCACCAATTATGAAAAGGGGTTTCTTCTAAACGCCTATCTGGAGCACCGTGGCGAGCTTGATGAAAATGAAAGCATCATACTGATCAAATCTCTCGGTGAAGCTCTTGATTATGCCTGGAACGAACAGCAGATCATCCACCGCAATGTCTGTCCCGACACCATACTGGTAGCCAAGCACAATGTGCCGATGCTGACCGATTTTGATCTGGCAAAATCCCTGATAGCCAACAGCCATCTCACTGGCGCTGGATATGCGATCGGAGATCCGACATACATGAGTCCGGAGCAGGCGAAGGGGGAGGATGTTGATTTCCGCTCTGACATGTACTGCCTGGGCCTGGTTCTTTATCAACTGCTGGCTGGAAATCCCCCTTTCAACAATAAGTCCCGAATGGATACCCTATGTTCCCAGGTATCGGAAAAGCATGCTCCTATTCAAACAAAGAATAAAAGAATAACGGATGCCTGTTCGACGGTTTTGGATAAAATGCTGGCAAAGGATCTGAAGGACCGCTACCAGTCATGGAAGGCATTGATTGATGATCTGGATGCCATTCTCAACCGGAAACCTCCGTCGACCCTGCGGAAATCAACCGCCCGTCCGACCGCTAATAATTATAAAATGCAGGCAGTCCAGATGACCGCGTCAAAAACACCTGTTGCCGGGGATCCTGCCATTGCCGCACATGAATCCGCTTCAACACGCAATGCGATTATCATCGCGCTTATCGTCACCGTCATTGTAATTGCCGGAGGAGTTTTTAAAGCCCTTATGCAAAATAAAACCGATGCTGTAGGCGTCGGATCAAAAACTCATGCAAATATCAAGACTGAAGTAAAACCTGCCGTTCAGCCTGAAGCGAAGCCGACAGTCGTCCAACCAGAGGTAAAACCAGCAGCCCTGCCTGAACCCGAAAAGCTACCGCCTGTAAGCCCCAAACCTGAGACCACCCGGAAAACGGCGGCGGCGGCGAGTGATGTCGACAAGGCAAAAGAAGAAAAGCTTCGCAACGCCTGTATGAATAATATCAAGCAGATCGGTGTGGCATTGCATATGTACGCCAATGTCTTTGAAGGCAAGTTCCCAGAAGCCAGCGGCGCCAAAGGGCTCGATAAATTGAGAAGCGGCGGATTCCTTGAACATCCCCAGTCATATATCTGTCCTGCAACCGGCAACATGCCTGCCACTTTTGGGCAGCCGATTACAGAAGAGTGCTGCGATTATGCATATGTCGGCGGACTTACCGTGTATTCCGACGCCAATACGCCAATATTGTGGTGCAAGCCGGAAAATCATAAGGACTATGGCAACATACTTTATGTCAATGGCGAGGTAAAGGCGGCTTCCGGCAGCAACTGGCTTTCCCAGACCAAGCCGAAGAAGTAGAAATAGAACCAGTATGCATGATTTTAACTTGATGTTTTCACGACTTGAGCATATCGCCGCTATCCATCAAGTCAAGCCATCGCTTGCATGAGTCTGCATGGAACGCCAGCACCCCTGCTGGCTCTTGAAGCCGCCAAACCGGCGGCGATCCCGCCTCCGGCAAGACTGGCGCAGTACGCACAATCAAAGCAACCCGGCATTTCCCCGCCCCCTCCCCTTCCTTGATTTTCAACGATTTGATACTATGTTACTTCAATCAGGGACGGTTGACAGGTCGTTCCAGGCATCCGGCCTCGACTTGATGTTTCAACCTCCGACTTGATACCAATAAACTTTAGGCACATAAACATGATTGATAATCAATACTTTTACGATTTAGATCCTGAGCTTCGGAAATACCCTCATTCTGTACATTATGATCCTTTTGGAGCTGCAACTATCTTGGAGCTTAAGGGTAATTATTCCATTCTGAAATCCGGAGACATGTGCATATATCTTGATTGCCCTGATCATATAATTCTGAAGGAAGACGTAGTCAATTGGTTACAGGACAATTCTTGTATAGGAATAAATCCAAAACCGATAAAGATCATATTAAGAGGAACTGGGCAAATATGGTCGTCTGAATACTTTGACCTTAACCCGACGGAAGAGATTACACCGGAATCAATCAGTCGATATATAAATACAACAAATAGAGCATGGCACTACAATCATGGAAATCTTTTTGTCAGCTATGATATATGGGATAAGCTCAAAGAGATTAAAGAATGGAATCTAGCAGGGAGGCCAGGATTTTCTGGATACTGTGCCTAACAAATATAGTTCTCCTAACCTCATATTCACTCGGTAGGAGACTAATGAGCGTTAAGAATCGAAGAAATGATTGATTATTCCAGATTAAAATTTTACGATGAGCAAAGCGAATCTTTGGAGAAGTGCGCAGATCATTCTGCGCTTTGGATTCCTCTGGAAGCTAGGAGAAAACAACAGCTCCGCTGTAAAAACAAAGCGGTGAATAATCACCGCAGTCCAAGGTCAGGCCGG
>JBAQUG010000141.1:0-25948 GCA_049297395.1 Victivallales bacterium
CGCTCACAAGATGCGTGGTTTCAATGATCCCCACGTTGTTCTCCCGCGCCCATATGAACGGCCATTCCCGAAGCTCACCGAATATCCCCGCATCTGCTTCATTCGCGATGATCGCCTCGAGTTCGGAACCCATTGAGCCCCATGCGAGCACAACCCTTCTTACCTTTTTATTGAGGTTCCCCTGGTAGCGAACGAATTTGAGGCCCATCCGCGACTTCACTTGTTTTATCAGCGCGCCGAGCGCCAGCGGCTTTATCTCGTAAACATGGAGGGTGACGTCCGTCTTTACTTTTTTCGTAAATCCCAGAGCCTTCGCGACCGTCGGCCCCATCCCGACCTCCTGCTGGTTATCCCAGTTGGTGTGTGCCGTGTAAACGACTATCCCGTTCTCCATGAGCCGTTCCATCTTCCATATATTGTTGGGGATGGTGAGCGGCTCGATGTTGGTATGGAAGGGCGATGTCCAAGTGGAAAATATCCCCGGTTCGTGGATGATTAGCATCTTAATCTTCTTTATGGCGGCCATAGCAATGACCTCTTTTGAGAGGCACCATGCGACCCCGACCGCCTTCACCTCCGTATCCGGGCTTCCTATCCTGAGCCCCATATACCTGTTGGCAAGATCATCCGGTATGCCGAGCGATAAAGGCGCAATCGTTTCAAAAACTCTTGTAATTTCCCTTGCTTTCATGAATATTCTCCTGATTCCGTGAAGTTTTTTAATCATCACCTGCTCAAAAAAAGCATGAACCTCCCCCACAGCGAGGTATCTTTGTAGTTGTCCTTGGTACCATAGATCACCATCTGGGCCTTACGGTCGCCATCGGGGGCAGGGCGACTTACCTTGTCCGCATCGTCGACAGCCACGTCCAGACTAAAATTGACGCCCGGCGTCAATGCGAAATCACTTCCCTTCGCCGGTTTTATCACACCCTCGATGAAATAGCCATCCTTCGTCCTGCGCCCCGCGAATTCCGCCAGGATTGAAGGTGTGCCCTTGCTGAAGACAACTTCACATTTCGATGCCGTCTCGGCGGGCGGGGGAATCACAAAGAACTGTTCGGCTCCTTCGGAGAGGATAAGCGGATTCGCTTTTTGACGTTCCGCTGAGCGTCCATCGAAGAATATCTCCACGCAGTCCCACATATAACAACTAAGTTCCTTGTCTTTTGGCGCTGTTACCATTTCATCGTCATTCACTTTTATCATGAGGTAAAGTCCGTCATCGTAACGCCATGCGGTCTTCACCGCAAAGCTGAGATCGTCCTTTCCCTTCCAATGAGGGAAGTCCTTGGGAAACATCGGATTTGGCTGCCCGATCACCACCTTGTCGATAACGTCTGAAATTTTAGAAAACTCCACCTTCTCCCAGTCCGAGTTATCTCCGTCAATCCTGATCGGGGAATCTCCCTTGTACACTGGCTCACTGGCTCCTTCGTAGAAGCACTCCCATATCGTTTTCGCAATAGTTTCCCCCCTCTCGTCCTGAAGCGAGAATTGCATGGGATACCCTCCTCTGCGCACCTCCTTGGCCGTCATACTGAAAGGGATGCTTTTCGCCTCGCCGGGGGAGAGGGAGACGCGCCGGTCAAATTCCAGAGCCCACTTGTCCGGCAATGACGAAAAGGACAAATCTCCGGAAAAGGGAACCGAGAACGGATTTGTGACGGTTATCTCCCCTTTCGCCGCCGAATCCCGGCTGATTTTTGATTCTAATCTGACACTTAGAACCTGAACTCCATGGAAATTCTCCGGGACATCAAATATATATATTGGCTCCATGTCGACCTTGATGCGGAGCAGGCGATTTTCAGAATTTAAAGTCAGGGGATTTCCAAGAAAATCCATGCCTTGGAACTCCTTATCCTCGGACACAGGAAAATACGCGTCGAACTCCTCATCGGCAAACAGGACAACAGTATTATCTCCTCTTTTGCCGGTGATCAAAATTCCTGCGGATTCAAGGTTGCCCAAGTCAATTCGTCGGATCTTGTCCTTATTGTTCACGACTTTCGCCATCGCGGCGTATGCCACACCTTTTTCGGTCGGGAGCCGTTGTTGACGATAAATTCCATTTCCCTGGACCATTGAAACCCCGAATCCAGAATGAAGAAACACCTTTTCGGCTCCGGCCGCTAAATCCAGCAGATGGGACTGCACTTCCCAGCATGCGGCACGATGCTCGGGTATCATACTAGCTCCCGCTTCCGTTGCTGACTTGCCTTTATACTTTTTCTGAAATTGCTCTTCATCCATTGGACGTCCATCAAGCCTTGGATGCTGGACAAAGCCGGTTTCCGTATTCCAAACGGGAATATGCTTTCCTGTAGCCTTGAAAACCAGATCGCCCGCACGTTCTATCAGTTTTTGCTTGGCCCATATGACGGGGGATGTATAGTTGTAGTTGTGCAAAGCGAGAATGTCGAAATAGGGTCCGCCGCCAGCGGACAGTACCTGATCCGTCCATTGAAGAAATCCCGGACATCCATCGCATCCCAGCACTTTCGCATTCGGATCTTCCTCATGAATGGCCCGATAGGCGGTTTTCATGAGTTCAACATAGTCTTTCGGCTTGTTCCCCCTGCTCTGGAAAAAGTTGTTTGCGTTGGGCTCGTTCCATATCTCCCAATAATGGATTTTGTCTTTGTATCGGCGAACCAGTTCGCGAACAAACCTGTCCCAGTGCGCCAGATCCTTAGGAGCATAGTTGCGACGCTCAAATCCGATGTTCCAGAACCCGAAGTCCGAACCATCTCTGCCCTTCAGATATTCATATATTTCCCTATCGGACGGAGCGGTCGAATCCCAGTCGGGCGTTCCGTGGATGGTGAAGAGTATTTCCGTCCCGGCATTTATCGCCTCCTCGACAGCCTTGTCAACATACTCCCAGCTGAAACGGCCCGCCTCCTGCTCAATATTGAACCGGCAGACCTCGTACATCCACCACCTGTCCCACTTCATGCCGACCAGGCGCCCGTCCGGCATATAGTTGCCAATCAGAGGCTCGCCGCCCAGCGGGGAATCAGGAGAAACCGAAACAATGGGTGGTAACTTTACAATAACCCCCAATGGAAATTCTTTCTTGCAAATCAATGCCCCCGTCTTATCCTTTAATGAGACATTTAGCCAGAAAAGGCCACAGCTCCGCAATGGGAGCAATTCCGTGAAAACCGTATTGTCGTCGGCGGAGGCGGCTATGCTTGTCTTTCGATTGAGGACTTCCTTATTATGAAGATCCAGCAGTAAAATATCGGATTCATACTGCCCCGCCGTCCCGGCGGCGGGGATTTTTATGGTTACCGGCAACTCATCTCCAAGAGAAAAATAACCGTAGCTGTCTTCAGGAATGGAGATTGCGGCCTTCTTCGGAAATGGAATCTCATGATGCCTGCGAACCTTGTATTCGACGTTGCCGTCGAAAGGCAGATGAAAAACAAGATTTTCATCCTGGATGAAATCCTCCATGGCGGAAAGTCGCGTCATCTCGCCGGGGGAGAGGCTTTTTTTGAAAATCATGAATTCGTCAAGATCGGAACTGATGCTTTTTCCGATGAATAATTTCTTCTTTTTATAGAAGTTGGGGACCGGGGGTTCATTCATGGACGCCACCTTCCTCCCGTCAAGGTAGAGAACGGCTTCCTGCGGATTCCACGTTATCCCGACCTGGTACCATTTTCTTGGCATCAACAGGTCAGGGGCGGAGAGAGTCTTGCTCCTCCCGTCTTCCCCTGTAAAAATCACCGATATGCGGCCACGTGTGAAACCGGACATGAACTGCGGGAGCTCGTCGAAGCCTGGAAAGCGTGCCTGCTGGGACGGAGAAAGAGTGATCTGAAGTCTATTCATGTCCATCTCGCCCTCCAGATGCTGGTTGCTTTGGGTTTCGAAGATACTTTGCCCCCAGAAATAATCGGCATCGTTTCGCACCCAAAATGATATCGTTCCAGCCTCGTCGTTTAGAATCGGAGGATTGTTCGATATTCTGATCTCCCGCAACAACAATGACTTGTAACTTGCCGCGAAGAAGTCTTCCGCATAGCGTCCCCTATTGGAACCTCTCAGGCATTTTCCTTTCACGCCGGCGACGAACTCCGGGAAATACCCGGATAGCTCCGGCTTTTCGAGCACCTGGGTCTCCCGGGGCGTTGTAAGACATCCTGCCGAAATAAACAGGATGAAAATAACAGTTATATCTGTTACGGACTTCAACGACTTCTTCATCATGCGATCTCCCAATTTTAATTTGATAGCATAGAACATTGTATTTCCAGAAAGCTCACAAGCCTGAGGCTTGTGCTACTTCATAAGATTGCTTTTCTTAGGGGGCCCAGCTTGGATCCCATTGGCTGGGTCTCCATTCCCATCTTTGCCACTCAACGTGCAGGTCGCAAAAGAGGAAATTCGCGCCTTGCGTATGCCGATCGCTGATTCGACCGCGACTAAAGGGATCGAAATAAAGAACTTGGGGAGCTCCTCCAATACCCTCCCACCAGTCGTTCTTTCCATCTGCAAGCACGGACATCATGGAAGGATTCTGGATTGTCGCCATATGTCTCCCAATATGAGATCCATCCGCATTGCTTAACCAGCCGTTGTATACGAAATTTGTATACCAATCTCCTGTCGAAACAACAGGGATGGGACACCTAAAAATCTCTGGTGCCCGTTGATAGGCGATGAAACTCTTGGGTAGTCCTAAGTTTTCCCAAATCAGGCTTCCCCACCCGCACTCCTCTGGTGGCCGGGGACGCCAGAGCGCCCCGTCCCAGTAAAACCAAGGCCATCTGTCGTTGCTATCCATTGAATACATCATCATGGCCGCGCCAATCTGTCTGAGATTGCTGGCACACTGGCTTTGCTTGGCCTTATCTTTCGCCATCTTGAGAGCAGGCAGAAGCAAAGACGCGAGAATCGCGATAATTGCTATAACCACAAGCAACTCAACCATGGTGAATGGCTGATCCCCTCCTCGTCGCAACATGGGGCGGGGCGGAGAACTCAAGAATAAAACTCTGCTTGGCTGGCTCATTCAAACACCTTCATTATTAAAGTTCATTCAGAAGGCGTCCGTCTGATGAGGACACGCTTCCCTCTAAGAGCAACTTGGACTTGATCTCAACGCCAACAGGATAAGCCGTTTTCCCCTCGATTAACTCATAAAGTTTTGTTATTGCCGTATCTCCAATTTCTTCCAAGGGTTGAACGATTACCCCATAAGGAATTCCTAAACGGCTTAATTCGTTTTTGAAACCGTCATAAACCACAACAGCCAACCTCCCCGCACTCTCTCCCAAAAACCCCAACGCTTTCATCGTACGCACATTGTCCGCACCGAAGATTGCCGTAGGCGCGGAGGAAGATTGAAAAAGTCCTTTAATGGCTGCTTCAAAGTTTCCACCTCCCTGTTCTTCTAGAATCAGCAATGAACTGTCATAATCAATTCCATTCTCTTTTAACGCGTTCTTATATCCCTGGAGTCTCAAAATCGAAGTTGAAGAATATTTATGGGAGGAGAGGCCAATAAATGCAATTCTCCTGTGTCCGTTTCTTATTAAATAACATACCCCTTCCTTTGAGGCGGCAAGATTATCAGAATCCACATAATTCATTTTCTCCCCCATAGAAGTACTGCCAATGACTATTGAAGGAATCTTTCCCATTATTTTAAGCATACCAAGCGTTTCCTCAGGTTTTCTGGAAAAGCTGAATATGATAAGCCCGTTAACGGCTGAATTATTTTTAAAGAGTCTATCATATGGTGTATCAGATCTTTTTTCCTGATAGGAGAAAATATCCCCTCTTTTTACAACCTTCATGAAAACTTTTTTTATAATTTCGGAATAATAAGGATCCTCTTGGAAAACATGATGTTCGTCTCCAAGTCCAACGACACCGATGCATAGATGAGTGTTGGTTATAATAATTCCCTGTTTTGGCTTAAGAGAAAGAACCCCCTCCTGTTTAAGCAAGCGTAATGATTTCTGAATAGTCTTATAGTTTACAGCAAACTCCTCCGACAATTCCTTAATTCCTGGCAACCTGGCAGAATACTCACCACTGACTATTCTCTGGCGAATTATTTCACCAATAGCCGTATGCTTTACCCTGATAGTCATCCCTTTTTCTATGTCTATCATATTTATCCTTGGTCTTGATTACACCATATAATAAACCATATGGCATATATTGTCAAGCTGCTACACGTCATTATTCCGAATATTTCATGAACCACGAGGCCCGACAGTGCTTTTCTTGCGAATATTGATTATTGGGATTTGTGCCTCTACCGGGTTCTAATATAGCCTGTTCACTTGCGGAGGCTTGGACTCCGTCACGTCGGTTGCAACTATCCGCTTGCGCTCACACCGAAACTGGCTTCCAGCAAAGGAACCCGTTGTCCCAATTGCGACAATGAACATTTCAGGGCTGTAGGGCGACGGCAGGGATTCCAGCCTCATATTTTCCGGCGGTTATGCGGCATACCTAGAGCTTATCCGTAAAAACATAAATAATTAATAGAAAAGGACTTGCAAATACCCCGGAATACTGCATAATAATCGGAAATCGCAAAAAGTCCGAAAATAATGCAATTATAACTGAAAGGGATATGCAATGTCCGGGGATAAGATAGCATACCAGGGGGAGTTTTGTCCAGCGGTTCCGCCGATAAGGCGGCACGCGCAGTTCAACGAGTACCGGAGGCAGCTTGAGAGGATGGACCGGATCATCAGGAGCACCGGAGCCGATCTGATAAACCGATCCATCGGAACCCTGACGCGCACACTCATCGAGGAATCGATTATCGTCTCGCTCGTTATCATCATATTCCTGCTGGACTTCGGCGGTGCGGCACGTGCCATCGTCACACTGCCCATCGCAGTGACGCTGGCGTTCATACCAATGTATTTCATGGGGCTGACGACGAACATAATGTCGCTGGCAGGCATCGCAATCTCCATTGGTGTTCTCTGCGATGAAGCGGTGTCCATGGTCGAAAACGTGCATAAGAAACTGGAGCATGCCCCGCCGGGGCTTGACCGCAGGGCGCGGCAGGAAATCATCATCGGCGCCTGCAAACAGCTTGGCAAACCTCTCTTTTTCGCACTGCTTGTCATCACGGTCAGCTTCATGCCTGTATTCACGCTTGAAGCCCAGGAAGGCCGTCTTTTCAAACCGCTTGCTTTCACCAAGACCTTCGTGATGGCCTGGGCGGCGTTCCTTTCCATCACCATAGGTCCGGCGCTTATAGTCCTGATGACCGGAGCCAAAGTCATTCCTGAATACAAGCATCCGATAAGCCGTCTGCTCCACAAAATGTACTATCCATGGGGCAGCTTGCTGATGACACGTCGCTTCCTCTCAATTCTCATCGCTGTAGCTGCGGTGGCTTCATCATACCCGATTTACAAGAGGCTTGGTTTGGAATTCATGCCTCCTCTCAACGAGGGAACTATACTCTACATGCCGACTTCGATGCCTACGATGTCGATCACGGAAGCAACTAGGATCCTACAGATACAGGACCGCATCATCAAGCAGTTTCCCGAAGTGCTCACCGTGCATGGAAAGGCGGGCCGTTCCGAAACAGCCACCGATCCCGCGCCGATGGAGATGTTCGAGACAGTCATTCAGCTGAAGCCAGAAAACGAATGGCGGTATGTTCCAAATCCGCGCTGGTATTCGGGCTGGTCGCCGGAGTGGATGCATAAACTGATGAGGAAAGCATGGCCGGATATGCGATCTATGACCTGGGATGAGCTGATAACTGAAATGGACGAGGCGTTGCAGATCCCCGGACAGGTCAATGCCTGGACAATGCCTATCAAAGGGCGTATCGACATGCTCACCACTGGAATCCGCACGCCGATCGGCATCAAGATATTCGGTCCGAACCTGGAAGGTATCAGCAAGCTTGGAACACATCTCGAATCGGTGATGCGGGAGGTTCCCGGGACACGCAGCGTATTTGCCGAACGCACCGCAGGAGGATATTACATAGACATAATTCCAAAACGCGCCGAAATTGCCCGTTATGGCCTGAATGTCGAAGATGTCCTCATGCAGGTGGAAATCGCCATTGGTGGAATGGCTGTCGCCCGTACCATTGAAGGACGCGAACGATATACCATCAATGTCCGCTACAGCCGCGAACTTCGCGACGATGTTGAAAAAATTAAGCGCGTCCTTGTTCCGGTCATGTCTGCTCCTGAAGTCCAGGACGGAGCAGAAAAAGGAAAAGGCATGTCAGCCGGCGCAAGACCTGGGGCCATCCAGCAGGTTCCGCTTGGACAACTCGTCGATATCCGTACCACCAGCGGCCCGCCTCTTATCCGCAATGAAAACGGATCGCTGACAGGCTGGGTCTATGTCGACATGACAGGACGTGACATCGGCGGCTACGTCAAGGATGCCAAGAAGATCGTATCGGAAAAAATTGAGAAGGCAGGACTGCTGCCTACGGGTTACCGTCTTGAATGGTCCGGCCAGTACGAACATATGCTGCGGGTGAGCGAACGTCTCAAGTTGGTTGTGCCGATCACGCTGATATTGATCTTCGTGCTTCTCTACATGAACTTCAAAAGCGTTCCTGAAACCTTCATCATCCTGCTTTCAATTCCATTCGCCATGACAGGCAGCATCTGGCTGTTATGGCTGTTGAATTACAATTTGAGCATTGCAGTCTGGGTCGGTATTATCGCACTGGCTGGATTAGCCGCGCAAACAGGCACGGTAATGATAATCTATCTCGATGAGGCATTCCATGCCTTTCAGCGGGCTGGACGAATGAAGACCCAGTACGATCTTTTCGAGGCAATCACATATGGCGCGGTACAGCGTGTCCGTCCAAAACTGATGGTTGTAGGAATGACGACTCTCGCATTGCTCCCGGCACTATGGGCCCACGGAGCCGGTGCAGAGGCAATACAGCGTATAGCCGCGCCTATGATCGGTGGTCTGATTACCAGCACAATCCTCACGCTTGAAATCGTACCCGCAATTTATTCGATATGGCGAGGACGGGAAGTCGAATGGGTCAAGGGACCGAAACCTCCGCGCAAGAGCTGGGAGGAAATGAGCGCCCAGTTCGTTGAGTGGGAGCGTCAGGAGCATCAGTCCAAATCTCCAGATGATAAAGTATAATAGCTAAACGATCATATTGAAACGTTATGGAAGCATAATCCAAGAACATGCCTTGTGCCATAAACTACCAAACAAATTGCAAGAATAAAAAAAAGAGGAGCCGAATTCTCAGGATTATGACTATGCCGCGATATTTATGAAGAAATGCTCATGTTTGTATTTTCGACATTAGCTTTTTCACAATTGTCCCCTGAGCATAACTCTCTACCGTCCTTCTTAAATTTCTCGCCCCTGAACTCCTGCTGAACCCTTCCCTGATCAGCGGTTCCAGCACTTTCCCATCGTATTCGAACTCGAATCCCTTCCCCCTCAGCCTTAGAACCTCCCTTTCCAGGAGAAGCTCCGTTATTTTCCTCTGCGATTGATAATCCAGCCTGTTGAACACAATTTTCTCATCTATCCTCGCAACCAGTTCCGGACGGAACTCCATCTGCAGCTGGTTCAGGACAGACCTCTCAATGGTTTTGAATGGAACCTTTGATGCGTTCAGGATGTTTTCTGTCCCTATGTTCGACGTGAAGACGATATAAAATCCAGACAGGTCATAAGTCCTGTTATTGGACAATGTAATCTTTGCCGTATCGAGCATCTGAAGGAAGAGCATCAGTATCTGACTGTTTGCCTTTTCGACCTCGTCGAAGAGGAGTGTTCCCCCTTTGTGTCTTTCCAAAATCTGCCCAAGCCTTCCTACATTACCGTATTCGTCTCCCCGTAGCTCCTTTACGCTGTCGAAGTGCATGAATTCCGACATGTCGAACCTGAATAGTTTTTCCTCTCCGAACAGATGCTTTGTGAATGTCAGAGTGAGTTCAGTCTTTCCGACTCCTGTCGGGCCGAGGAAGATGAAGCTCCCCTTCGGCCTCTTCTCTGAGGTCAAGCCCAACTCCCCGCGTTGGAGTATTGAAACCACCCTCTCCACCGCATGATCCTGCCCGATTATGCATTTCCGCAGTTCGTCTTCCATGTATTTCAGCCTGTCCAGCAAGCACCTATCAAAAATAGCACAAATAATTCCGGAATTCCTGTTGACATTATCCATGACACCTCCTATTTGTATAAAAATAGCTATCAAAGATAGCAATGTCAAGGAGGATGGAGATGAAGATTGATAAAAAGTTCTTGAAGGTGGTTTTTGTGCTGTCCCTGTTTTTAATGGCGGATAGCCTGGTCATGGGGCAGGATGTGGGAAACAGCGGGAACCAGCTGCAGACGCTGAAAACGGCGATAAACGCGGTACTCGGGGTGATGTTCCTGATATCGTTCCCATGGGCGGTAGTCACCATCTGGCAGGGGGCGCAGATGAAGAAAAGAGGAGATCCGGAGGCTTATAATTCGATCATCGCAGGACTCTGGATAGCAGGGGCGGCGGTGATAATAGCGGTAATCTTCGCGGCATTCAACCTCAATGGAGCTGTCGGGACACCGACGTTTTGAAAATCCGAAATCCGAATTACGAAACTCGAAATATGGAAAATGATAAAATGGCAGATCTGATAATAACAAACACGAACTCAGCGACGGACTCTGAGGGAATGGCGTTCGGCCTGGCAGGAAACCTTTTCATATACCTTCTTGGAAGCATCATTGTCTCGATACTCGGTGTGACGCTGATGATTTCGGTTTTCGGGATTTCCGCGATAATCGCTCTTGCCCTTGGAATCGTTCCTGTCGTCCTGACCCTTGCTTACCTGAAAATATTCAAGCACAGGAAGCCCCCGCACTACCAGGAAGACCTCTTTGAACTTTGGATAAGCGGTGCGGGACATGAGAGAAGAAGCTTTACCATCCGGAGGAACATATGAAGATTCCGGACGGATGGTTTGTGAACAACATGATAATCTTCAATGAGCCTGACGAGCGCGGCTGGGCGGCGAAGGGATTTATTGTCGAAGTCCCGGATCTTAGAAATGCTTCGAACGATTTGAAGAATGAATGGCACACGAAGATACTCCTCTATCTTGGGACGCTCAGGCCGCCGTTGAAGATACAGTTCCAGTGGTCTGTGGATTCGGACTACAGGCATGAACTACTGAAATACGATTTGGCCACGGAGCGCCTTGCCAGGAACAAATGGACATATTCGGTGAGGAAAGAGAGGTTTAGCAGGTACATGGACAGGATGCTGAACCGGAAACTGAGAAGGGAGAAGCTGAAAATCTATCTTTCAGTTCCGATACATGCGACGCCGAAATCCCGAATTCCTGATAATGGAGAGGATGAATATTATAAAAGTCTTCTTGAATCCCTTTCCTCCCTTTTCGACAGGCAGGGCGAACTTCTGAACTGCTTTCTTGGAGGAAGCGGGGCGAGGCTGACTCCTATGACGGATCAGATGCATTATCTTCACTATGCGGAATTCCTGAATCCCGACTACAGGATCAGGAGCGACTATGATCCGATGAAGACCTTCAATCCGGAACTGTCGATCCAGGAGAACTGCTGGCATTCCGGAATTCATGGCAATCATAAAAAAGCATCTGGAGGGGGCAATGATTATGGATTCTTCATGGATGGATTCTACCACAGCATGATTGTCATGGACAGGTGGCCGCAGACGACATATCCGGGGATAATAGGTCATCTCACCGGGCTTCCGATACTTGACTATTCGATAACGGTGAACGTCCATCCGCTGAAGATAGAGGATGAGATAGGAAGGGAGGAGAAGGCGATTGAGAGGATTGCGGGCGACTACCAGAGCGAGAAGAAACATTCGTTACTCACCGCGCTGGACAAGAAGCGTAGGAAGGTGGACGCACTTGCCGGAGGGTTTACATGTCCGTTCAAGGCGGAATTCATAATCAGGATAAGCGCCCAGACGAAGGAGGAACTCTCTGGCAGGTGCTCCGCCATAAAGTCCGCCGTGAACATGATGAACGGGGCCGGATACTGGGAGAGCTCGCTTCCGACGACCGCGATGAACCTTTTCTTCCAGACATGGCCGGGCTGGGTTTTCGGGAAATACTCCGGCCATGCGATATACGCGGAGAACCAGTATCTATCTGACATGCTTCCCATAAGTGCGACCTTTACCGGAAACCTCGACGATGCCGAGTCCATCTACGAGGGGAGCTGTTTCAACCTTGTCGGGATAAAAAACTTTACGGACGGAGTTCCCCAGCACGCAGCGGTATTCGGGATGAGCGGAACAGGGAAGTCGGCGTTCATGACCGATCTGCTCTCCCAGACGGAATGCTTCTATGATTTCACCTGCATAATGGAGGAAGGGTTGAGTTATGGGATTTATACGCAGACGCAGGACTCGGCTCCGATAATAATCCATCCCGACAGCGAATACACGATAAACTATCTTGACACGCACGGGCTTCCGTTGAGTCCGCTGCATCTGGCGACTGCGACGGCTCTGGCGGCGAAGATGGCCGGGACCGCCGGAGACGAGGACAGGCAGAACCTGCGGACTTCTCAGATAATGCAATACATCGACCAGCTCTATACGGATGTCTATGAGGACTGGACAAGGGCGAACGCCGGGCTGCATCAGGAGATTGTCAGGAAGGCAATTTGCGTGAAGATATACAAGGAGACTGTCCTTCCTCCGGGGAGCACGGTCATCGACGCGTTCTCGGAAGTCCGGAACCTTCTTCTGAAGGGGGATGGTCAAATTCTTGAAGAGTTGCACAATATATCGGAGAAGGAGATCACGGAATTTCTCTCCGAGCCGTCATCTGCAAAACTTGTCAGAGACATGGCGTTTTCCTATTTTAAGCCGGAGCAGTATCCGACGCACTCGGTACTTGTGGAGCTGATGCTGACATCACCGTTCAGGCAGCACGGCAGGGATGAGATAAAGAATCTTGCCACGCTCCTTTCCTCATGGAGCTTCTACGGGACGCACGGAAAGATATTTGACGGTACTACGAACATAAGGCTCGATGGGAAGATAGTGCATTTCGAGCTTGGCGGCATTCCTGATGCGGCGGAGGATCTCAAGAGGATGACGGGCTTTCTCATCCACAACTTCACGCGCAACCACATAATGACGCTGCCGAGGAGTTCAAGGAAGAGGTATGTCTTCGAGGAGGCCGGAAGGATTCTGGATATCGAGGGAGGGGAGAAGATCATTTCCGAGGGCTATGCACAGATGAGGAAGTATGGGACATGGATTGTCTCGATAGTCCAGCAGTATTCGAGGTTCAAGGACACGGGGATACGTCCAGTCGTGATGGGGAACAGCAAGCAGTTCTTTTTGATGAAGCAGAACGACAGGGGCGACCTGGAGGACATTTCAGAGGATATAGGCCTTCCTGAAATCACCCGCGAGCAGATAATGAACTATCCGAACCCTGAGAACCTCTCCAGGGAGAACAGGTTCTCGTCGCTCACATACTACCATCTTGACAGCGGCAGGCCCGTCTGCGGGACGGTCAGGAACTTCTGTTCGCCGGAGATGCTCTACTGCAGTTCGACCGACGGGGCGCATTTCGAAAAGAGGGCAAAGGAGCTGAAGTGCTTTGGAAACGGCGACATCACAGAAGCAATAAGACATTTTTCAAATGATAAGAAGGAGGATATACCATGAGAAAGCCATTGGCGGCTTTTATTGTATTGTTCTGGTTCATGTCCTGTGCCAGTTCGCAGGAGATATGGATAAAGAGGAGCACGTATACATTTGATCCAGATGGGATCTGGCATGCGATTGACATCCCCTCTTTTCCTGTAAAGTTCGTCTGCAAATCCGGGTCGGGGGCAAACATCTGCCAGGGCACGTTTCCACCGGCCCAGGAGAATCGCGGGACTCTCGCCGACATCGGATTCCGCGGAGGCGACTACATACCGGTGAGGATAGTCAATTCTCCTCTGGTCAACTATCCTCACAATTATGCCATATACGTCGGATGGGCGCCGATGACATTCGAGATTTACACGAGCGTGCCATTCGAAGGGCCTGTAATTTCACCTCCGGGAGGGATTATCAGGCCAAGTACGCCTATAAGCATAGCCTCTTCAAGTGTCGAGACTCCTCTTATCTATTACACGACCGACGGGGCTGATCCGACGACAAGCTCGATATTCTACGAATATCCATTCGCCCTGAGTTCTTCGGCTACCGTAAAGGCAATTGCCGTATATGAAGGAGTGACTTCAAAGATAAGTGCGAAGACCTTCCAGATCGGTTGGTCTCCTCCGGAAATATTCCCGTCGAGCGCCGGATTCCAGGTCGGGGACGAGGTTGAGGTTACAATAACGAATTCACCCAACAACAATGGAGAGGGAACTATCGTCTTCAGGTACAACTACGGTCCGGGACAGACATCATGGACGGAATATGTCAATCCGATAATAGTGACCGAGACTTCGACGATAGAGGCGAAGGTTGCGGGTAGCGGCGGGGAAAGCGATATCGTATCGGCGACTTACGAGTTTGTTTTGGAGAAGGTCGAAACTCCGGTGATTTCGCCGACTGGTGGGGCTTTCACGGAACTGCCTGCAGTTGAAATCGGCTGTGTGACGCAGGGTGCGACAATCTATTACACAACCAACGGCACCGAACCATCCAAGACAAGCGCTGTCTATGCCGGACCTATAACTCTGACAGGTTCCAGCCGTGTCAAGGCGTTCGCGGCTAAAGCAAACATGGGAGACAGCGACAAGGTAAGCCGTGCTTACATACTTGACGAACCTCTCCCGCAAGGGGATGGAACCGGCGAGGATTACAACAATTACCTGAGCGCAAGGAACGGCCTTTTCGACCAGTATGAAACACTTCAGGATGATGGAATCCTCGACGACATCATCGATCTTGATGATGACTGGACGAACGGGGGCGATGACACCGGCACAGGTGATACGGATGGCGGGGGTACAACTGGCGGAACTGGAGATGGAGGCGGCACAGGAGATACCGACGGCACTACTGGCGGAACTTCGACGTCAACGACAAATGAAGGCGACAGCAATTATTACACTACTTCGAACACCTATAACAGCTATGACAACAGCAGCGGTGACACCGACTATATGGGCCTTGGCGCAATCGGCATTATTGGCATGCTTCCATTCCTGATGAAATCTGAATCTGCACCAACCGTTTATGACGGTGGAAGCTCTGGTGGCGAAGATGATGTAAATTATTCAAAGATCATCTACTTCACGAGATGAAAATTTAGAAATCAACATGGAAAGAAATGATTCAAACACAAAAAAGGAGGACTCGTATGAAAAATCTTGTGATTCTCATCTGTTTGCTGCTGGTGCAGCAATGCCTTTTCTCCCAGCAGGTGCTGAGGTATGAGATGAATCCGACTGCCACGGTTTCCTACACGCAGGACTGGCTCAATTCCACGAAACTCACACTGTCCGCGGACGCTTCACTCACCTTCAGATGGATTGACGGGTATTGGACTTCGGGGAACTATGGGACAAACCATAACTTATACTTGTACAAGAACGGAGTTCCGTACATGTGGATTTTGGACAACGGTGCGGTTGAAAATACTATACTGGGATCGGCGGGTGACCAATTTGGTTTGTGGATAGGCGGTTCGGCTCCGGTATCCGGTTCGGCAACATATGAAGTGACAGTTACATCGCTGGATGTTCCGACGATAAGTCCGCCAGGAGGCATTGTAAGGCCTGACACGTTGATATGCATCCTGCCGCCGGAAGGATTCCCGGGGTCACAGATTTTCTATACTACTGACGGAAGCATCCCTACATCAAGTTCCATGCCCTATCTCTATCCTTTCATGATATCAGGCGGCATGACCGTCAGGGCGATTGCCTGCTACGGTGGATTGAAATCAGCTGTCAACACCAGGACCTTCCAGATCGGCTGGGCTCCACCGGAGATATTTCCACCGAGTGCCGGATTCCAGGTTGGGGACGAAGTCGAGGTGACAGTTACGAACTCCCCGAACAACAATGGAGAGGGCGCGATCCTTTTCAGATATAGCTACGGATCGGGACAGACGTCATGGACGGAATACGTCAATCCAATAATAGTGACCGAGACTTCAACGATTGAGGCGAAGGTTGCAGGTACAGATGGCGAAAGCGATGTCGTATCCGCGACTTATGAATTTATTCTGGAGAATGTCGCAACTCCGGTGATTACGCCGACAGGCGGAGCATTCACGGAACTTCCAGCTGTTGAAATCAGCTGCGCCACACAGGGTGCGACAATCTATTACACGACCAACGGCACCGAGCCTTCCAAGACAAGTTCCGTCTATTCCGGACCTATAACTCTTACCGGTTCCAGCCGTGTCAAGGCGTTTGCGGCGAAGGTGAATATGGGCGACAGCGACAAGGTCAGCCGCGCATACGTCCTTGACGATCCCCTTCCACAGGGAGACGGGACAAATGACGCATACAACGACTATCTGGATACGAGGAACGGGCTCTGGTATCAGTATGAAACACTCCAGGATGATGGGGTCCTCGACGACATCATTGATCTTGATGATGAATGGGCGAACGGAGGCGTTGACACTGGTGCAGGTGGTGCGGATGGCGGGGATACGGGCGGAGGAACGGACAATGGCGATGGTTCCGGAGATGCTGGCGGGAATACTGACGACAGCGGCAGTGACACCGGCGGAACATCCGGCGGCACTTCGACATCCACTACAAACGAGGGCGACAGCAACTATTACAGCTCCTCGAATACATACAACAGCTATGACAACAGCAGCGGGAATACCGATTACCTGAGCCTTGGCGCAATCGGAGCCATAGGAGTGCTGCCGTTCATCATGAAGCAGGAAACGCATCCGTCCGTAAATGGAGGGAGCGCTTCCGATGAGGAGAGGAATGAAAATGACTCATGGTCAAAAAGGATTAACTTCACAAAATGAGAAAACCAATAATTTGTTTTTTGCTGTTTCAAATAGTCGTTTCATGTTCAGGCTGTGCTTCCTTTTCGGGTTTTGAGAAGGGGCAGATGCTTTCGGTGCTTACGGCGCTGGGGACAGGATACATAGGTTACAAGGCGACAGAGGGGCAGAAGCACCAGGATCTGATTGCCGGAGCTTCGGCTGTCGGTGGGTATACGGCCGCAGAGATCATACGCGCGAACGTGAAAGGCGAGATCAAGGAGGAATTCCGCGCGGGATACGATCTTGGAGCCGGTGACACGGTCAAGACCCAGTACTGGATAATCCAGAACCGGCAGAAGGAGGATGAGTCCCAACTGCAGGCGGACACCAGATACTACGAGTTTCCTGGAGCAGAGGAAAAGGACGGGGTCAAATATGCACCGCATAAAGTTGTTATAAGAACGGAAGAATAGGAGGGTTTTATCATGATAAGAATCTTTATGATGTTCGTTTGTACTTTGATTTTCATGCCGGACATCTTTGCTCAGTACTATGTCTACGATCCTGCGGTAGAGCGGGCGACCTACACTGTGAAGGGGCAGATTGTGGAGGGTGACAAGGCGAAGCTGAACAGGATGGACTACCAGATAAACCAGCTGAATGATCAATTGAACAGGCTCTCCTCAATCCTCGACACCGAACGGAAGATATCCGGTGATGTCGAGCTGATCAGGAACAGGAACGGCGATCCGGCAATTTTCCAGAAGGCCGTAAACACAGGGCTTCTCGAAGTTAAAAAAGATGTTCCACTCGAAAATCCCCTGACAGGCGAAGAGAAGCCGGAGGATTTCCTTGCCGCCGTCGACAGCCTTCTTGACGAACATAGTTCGATTGATAAGGAGACCATTGACAGGAAATCCGTCCTTATGGCTGAGGTTAAAAATCTCGGAAACAGGGTGAACGCCGCACAGACGGATGCGGAGGTTCAGAAGGCCGATGCGGCGCTGTCCGCTGTAAACTCGGTGATTTCGGCGGAGCAGAACCGGGAGCAGCAGGCCATGAACCGGCTTCTCGGCGGATATATAAGGGCGGAGAACGAGAAGAGCAAGAGGGAAGAGGAGGAGAGGAAGACTCTTAAGAAGACTCTTAACGCGGACAGCTCAAAAGGCGTGATGGATTCTGGAAAGGCAAAAACGATATTGGAGAAATTCTAACATGATGGACAGTCCGGGACTACAGTTTGCGATGATGATAAGGGAGGCGCTGCTTCCGATGGGAGGGGCGTTCTGCGTGCTTGGCTGGCTCATGAGGGCGAAGCATGTGAAATCGGACATTTCAGACGGTTTCAGGATAGTCGTCTATTTCCTGTGCATAGCCGCACTTATCTGCTATTATCCGGACATTTCGCTGAAGGCAAGAAAGATATTTGATGGCGTGTCGGTCAAGATTAACCAGGATATCGACGTGATGCTCCAGAACGCGGTAGTGAACGTCAGGATCGAGGGGGAGGACAGTGTCATAAATCCAATCCCGACCCTGGCCAGGTACGTCTATAACACACTTTTCTGGATTTCGTATCTTATCAGGAAGATAGCCGTACTTGTCCAGATGGTCGTGATCTACCTTCTTATCGCGGTGTCTCCCCTGATCCTGTCGTTCCTTGCTGTTCCCAGCCTTGAGGGAACAGGAGTCAAGTTCCTTGTGACGACGCTTTCGATTACAATGTGGAGCATCGGATTCAACCTTGCTGACCTTGCCGTGATTTCGGGCTGGCAGCTCATTTCGGTACTGATCGCGGAATACGCAATTGGAGGGACATTGTCCGGCGGGGTCACGGTGGCTGCCGCAGTCGCGATAGGCGCGACGGCTGGACAGGTGGCGGTCATCGGAATCCTGGCCGCGCTTGCGCTCGCCTGGTACTTCTTTCTTGGGATATGCATATTCTACTGCGGAGGTCCGATATTCCTTTCGCTCCTTCTCAAAGGCGGGGATGTGGAAGGTGCCGCGATAAAACTTGGAACGATGTATGGAGTCTTTTCCGGGTCAATGTTCCAAAGACCGCCCGCGATCACATCCGCAGGTGACAGCATAAGGGCGATGGTGAAACCGAATGAGGCGCCAGCCGCGAAATCCCTCCAGAACATCTCGACGCAGCTTGGAGCCATGATGAGTTCGCTTCCGGCGAACACAGGTTCAACTGGAGGAATGGGAGGAGCAAATTCACAGCTTAAAGTTCCCCTCGGAATAGATGGCAGGCCTATTTCCGGATTTGCGAATTCAGCACGGACGCAGAACGGCAGGATACAGCAGCCTATCCCGAAACCGTTAAAACCGGGAGCTCTCTCATGATCAACCCGGTGAAACTCTTTTCAAACAACCTTCTCGCGGCAAGGTTCTGGTTCGCTGTCTCCTTTGTCCTAATGCTCATCTCGGTAATCCAGCCGCTTGTCCTTTTCAATATCTCAAGAACCCACGAGAAGGTCATAGTCATGGACGAATCTGGAGTATTCCACATCGCCACTGTGAAAGGTCTTGAAGAATCTGAAAAGCTCCACGGGTACATATCCACGCTGGCGGCGGACGCATTCCTCAACAGGTCTCCGGCGGGCTCGGATAACAACGAGCTACTGAAACAGCTCTATATCGAACCGGCGTATTCGCATGCATTGAAAATCATAGAGGGCGAATCAGCCGAGTTCGGGAAGAAGAACATCCACCAGAAGGCGGAAATATCCGAGATAAACACGATTCAGACAAACAGCAACAGGATCATCTCCCAGGTCAAGGGACAGATCGTGAGGACAGGAGTATTCAGCGGACAGACATTCTCCGAGTCATATCTCTTTGAGATCGTCCTGACGCTTGTCAGGAACCCGAATCTTTCAACAAACGGGCGGCTGCCTCTGGCCGTCTGGAACCTCAAATACAAGGCGGTCAACCATGGAAACTAAGGGGACGAAGTCCCTTTTCTTATTTTTAGGATTCTTCATCCTATCTTTTGCTCTTTCGGCCCAGACGACAAGGCAGATCGAACTTGACGAATACAGCGTCCACAGGATAAAGGTCGGGTTCGACAAGTCGGTCACGACGGTGATGTTCCCGTCGGCACTGAGCGCGATAGCCGGGGCGAACGTTGTGACGGATTCTAGCGCGGTTTCCGGGGATTTTCTTTTAAGCTATCTGCCCGGGAACTATTTCTTTTCGCTAAGGGCGCTGAAGAAGAATGCAAGAGGTTCGTTAAACATCGTTTATAACAGGAAGACATACGTCATTGAACTTGAAGAGTCGGCTGAGCCGTCCAACTCGGTTACTTTTGTATCTTCAAAGAGCTCAAGCAGGAATAAAAATAAATCAGTGATGCCAAGCGTCCTGCTTTCACTTCTTGACAAGGCAAAGGCGTATACGCTCTTCAAAAAACACCATCCTGAAGCGATTGCCGACGTCCAATATGTCAAGTCAGGCCAGAAAATCCTCTATGACAGTCTCTCGATAACTATTGATGAGGTATTTCGATTCGACAAAGAGGATACGATAGTGTTCAGAATTATGCTTAACAATGAATCCGATACCCAGATCACCTACGATCCGAGAATGATGGCGGCGCGACTCGGAGAGACGATCTATTACGCGTCCATTACTGATGCATCCGGCATCATGCCGCCGAAATCATCTATTCCTGCATACTTCGCGATAACCGGGACTCCGACAGGAGGCAGAAACAATCTTTCCGCAGACAACAGGTGGAGCATCATCGTTTCTCCTGATGATTTGGAAAAGACCGACAAGGACAAGAAGGAGGAGGAAGAAAAGAAAGACAAGGAGGTGAAGAAGAATGACTGACGCAAGGAAAATTCTTGATTTCTTCAAGACATCGGTAGGCAGGACGGTTCTTTTCGTCGTCTTTGTCGGGATAGGCCTTTCCCTTGTCTATGCATACAACCAGTACCGCGAAAAAAGAAGCAAATCAGAAAATAAGTCAACTTTCTTCAAGTTATCCTATCCGGAAACGAGGACAGTGAACGAGATAGTCCCGTTTAATCCCAGGCAGGCTGATGATGACAGGAATAAAAAATCTGGAAGGGAACTTGTTCCCATTAAAAATGATAATTCAGCTGCAGGGAATAAGAATCCTGCCCAGATAGTACCAACTAAGGAATCCAAACCAGCGGTTCCTCCAATATCAATCTACTGCGAACCTGTGCATGGCGAGGTGAACGTATCGGAGCTTTACGCGCCATTTGGGAGGATTGTGTCCTGCGAGCTTGTTTCAACAGTCGATTCATCAAGCCTCAATACGCCTATCATTGCGATAGTCACTGAGGATCTCTATCATGACGGGAAGCTGATAATTCCAGCAGGTGCAGAGATCCATGGAACAGCGTCCAGGGACGACATGCGCGACCGCATCTCATCCAACGGGACATGGGTCGTGGTCTGGCGGACGCTCGATAATGAAAACGGTAAGGAACTCAGGCTTTCCGGTATTGCCTTGGACAAGCGGAAATCCCCCAGAGGGGACTACTGGGACATCTCGGACAGTTCTGCCGGAATCAGGGGGTATGTGATAAACACTACGGATATGCAGGAACTGATTGCCGTCGCCGCTGAATTCCTCTCCGGAGCGGGCGAAGGATATGCGTCGTCGACCACCACGTACGGGACCGGATATACGACACAGGAAAAGGGCGGGACTATGAAGGACGCCTTGTCCGAAGGTTTGAAGAAGGCTGCGGATCTTTACGCGAAAAGGATGCTCCAGGCGATTTCAAGGGACGGATCCTTTGTACGTGTTCCTGCCGGGACGCAGTTCTATCTCTATGTGACACAGACGATCGATTTGAAAAACGCGATGGCGGCCGGATCGAGGTTCATCGAGAGGCAGCCGAAAACCCAGGAGAAATAATTCATGAGGACTTTTTTGCTCTTGTCAGGGCTGCTTCTCTGCGGAGGATGCATGTCGACGGCACAGCCGACCGTTAAACAGGTCGAACAACAGATAGTGATGCCTGCGGCAGTCGCGGGCAGCAACATACCGGAAGAGGATCTTGACCGAGTGAGGTACGGCGAGGACTTGAAGGCGTATACGATAGGACGCTACGTCGATCCGAACAACAGCGGCATCATGTATGAGAAGAACGTCCTCTACCGCGTCGAGGAATCCCCGCAATGGAACCTGAGGCCGAACACCGAGATCCGTCCGCCTGTTGGAAAAAGTCCGAGGGAGTCTCCCGCGCTCCAGAAGCTCTTCGACACCGAGCTGAAGAATGAGATTGACAGCCAGAGAAGGTTTTCAGAGAACCTGCTCGCTCAGACTAAAAGGGCTGTTGATGCGATAGAAAAATCAATCATCAAATCGAGGCAGATGGAGGAACAGAACTCCCTGATCCTTAAAAGGCTTGGGGATCAGGAGAAAATGATAAGAAACGTAGAGGTGAAAATAAAGGACTATGAGACGGAAAGAAATATCAAAAACCTTAAAAAGGAGGCGGAAGATGAGTGAGAAGACTGTGAAGCTTTCAATTCCTTCGGAGTTGGACGAAATGTTCACGGAGGCCAACGGCGAGATCCAGGAGATGTGCGGGTTCGCGCCGGGCAACGAGGCATTGATGATCATGTCCCTTTCCAAGGAGAGCGTGGACGAGATCGTCGAGGACTTCAACAGGGCGATGAGCGATTTCAGGAAGAAACGCAAGAGCGCTGCGGAGAACGACAGTCCGGCTGCAGCTGGAAAATAATTTGAAACAAAAATACGTGGGGATTTCCCACTAGGAGGTAAATATGGGAATCAGGAAAAAACCGGCGGATCAGGACGGAATGGCCGTGGAAGCACCGAAGACTGGCATGGAACCGCAGGGAGAAAAGCAGAACCAGCCGAAAAAGGAGGTCGAACACTATTCGAAGGTGAAGTTCGGAGCGCTCACCTACGATCACGCGAAGCAGTGGAGAGGCGAAAATTCCGTCGACGACAAGAACATCTCGTCTGTCACCACGAACGCGCTAATGAGCGAGGTGACCAAGGGAGACATAAGGGAGATGCGCAGGAGGCAGAACTACCTGAAGGGCGTAAGGCAGGTTATGCCGGACGGAAGGCCTGATGATGTCAAGGTCAATATCCCATTTGCGAAGATAACAAAGGACGATGTCGCGGAGTACCGCAGGACTCATCCCCGGCATGTGGAATGGCTGAACCGGCTCAATCGGGCAGCCGTCGAGAATGTAGTCACGATGCGGAGGATGAAATCGTCCCTGCGGCTGAACGGCAGGTTCATGCAGGGGATCATCGCGAAGGTCGAAAAGGAGAACCATGACATAATCGAGAAGATAAGGCAGAAACACGTTAATGTCATCGAGCCCTTCCGCTCCATCAGGACGAACAAGGAGATCCAGGCTGCGGCAGGCATCGGCGTATGACCCACCCCGGACGGCGGTCGTGAATTCTTACCCAGTGACTGCGGCCGCCGTCCGTTCCTTAAATCAGGGAGGAAATTTGAATGGAAATGAATACATGCCGGCTCCGGCGGATAATTATGGCGCTGTTCTTGGTCGTAATCTTCCTTGCAGTGGTTATTTTCGCACTGTCCAGGCGGACAGTGGAACTGAAAGGGACGTTTTCCCCGAAGGCTGGCGGTGGAACCATGCCCGCAGGTGAATCCCGCAGGATTCTGGATGAATTTTAATTCAGGAACGCAAATGACGGAACATATGAAATCAATGTATGGCAGGCCTTCCACGGAACAGGCGTTCTTCAAGGGAAGCATTATTCCGGGATGGCATATCGAGGACGAGGAAGGGAAAATTGTTTCCATGGATGAACTATCGGAAGGAGATATTGCCGTGGCCTATGGCAATGAGTTCAGGGATCAGGCTGGAATGCTTCAGGATTCCGTTCCGGCGGAATCGGCCTGTGCGAAGATAGGCATGAGATGGCATGAGATATCCGGAGTTGATCCGGACGGCAGGGCTGTCACAAGGGAGCTGCATGGAACCGATGCGCTCTATCTTGAGGCGGCAAGCCAGATCGAGGCCATGTCCGCAATCCTGCTCGTGATGAATGATGGAACCTTCGGAAACAGGAAACCGAGGGAGGACATCTTGAGGAAGTTCTCCGAATCCCTTGAGATGTTCATCATAATCGCCGGGGAGATGAAAAAATGAACATCTCAGAAAGGCTCAGTGAGACCGGATATGATGCGCTGGCGCAGGAAGACAGGATAAGGCTCCTGCTCACCCTTGCCGACTGCAGGAACATCCCGCAGAAGATGAAGCAGATAAACGATCAGTCAATATCCCTTGCGGATGTCTTCCTCCAGTCGGACAAGGTGTCCGGCATTTTTACGGATGACGAGAGGAAACGCATTGGAGCAATCCAGGCCCTGAGCAAGTCATTCCTTGAAGAGGACATGCGGAGCTCCGAGGCGTATTCCTCTCCTCAGAAGGCGGTGGATTATTTCCGGCTGAAGCACCAGGGATCGGAAGTCGAGAAGCTGGAGGTCATGTTCCTTGATTCGAAGAACCATCTTATAAAAAGCGAGACAATCGCCTCTGGCACGGTCGATCATTCCATAATCTATCCCCGGGAAGTCATGAAAAAGGCGCTGGACCTGAACGCGTCATCCGTCATAATCGGGCACAACCATCCTTCGGGGAACTGTTCGCCATCGAACGACGACATCAGGCTTACCCAGGCGATTGCGGACTGTCTGTCGTTCTTCGACATAAAGGTACTCGACCATCTGATTGTCGGTAAGTTCGACAGGTATTTCAGCTTCACTGAAAACAATCTCAACCTGCGCAGCAACGTCCAGAATATGGGGCTGAGGGAGAGGAAGGAGGACTATTCGATTAAGAAGGATGACAATTCGCTCCTGAAGAAGATCAACGAGAAGCTTGAGATATTGTCGAAAAACCTTGATTCCGAGGATACAGAAATGCAGATACGGGAATATCTGAAGTTCTCGACCAGGTTCTACACGTATTCTCTCTGCAACCAGCTTCTGATATACACCGAGGCCATGAGGAGGAATTATCCGGTCGAACAGGTCGCGGGTTTCAGGACATGGGCAGGACTCAAGGGGAAAAACAGCGAGAAGGTACATGTGAAGAGGGGCGAAAAGGGATTTACCATCCTTGTTCCGCTGCCCTTGAACGTCTACCAGAGAAAAGAAGACGGATCTTTCAGGCTCGATGAAAAGGGGGACAAGGTCCCTTTGATGGACAAGGATGGAAAGCCGGTCAGGAGAATGGCGTTTACCACCGGAACAGTGTTCGATGTCAGGCAGACCAACGCAATAGAAGTTGGTGCATTCAAGGAAAAGCCACAGTACAGGGACGTGTCCGCCGTGATTGACGGCAAAGTTCTGGAGAAGATTGCCGCAAAAATCCGTGATAAGGGTGTAAAGGTTCTTTTCAATGTCGAACTGAGGCCGGATATTGGGGGAAGATACGATCATAAAACCGCCGAAATCTGCATCAACTGTTCTTCCCTTCGCACTCCCGCGATGCAGCTATCATCATTGTTCCATGAATACGGGCACCATGTCCTTCATGGTAAAAAGCTCCTCAACAATGAAATCCAGTACGTCAGCGAGCATAACCAGCGGGGATACATAGAAGGCGAGGCGGAAGCTTTCTCATACGCCCTGTCATCGATGTTCGGGATCGAGAACAAGTCGGAGTTCTATCTTAAAAAATGGGGTAACTCAGGCAAGGACATCAAGGAGAAGATGGAATCCATCTCTTCCGGAATACAGTTCGCTGTGAAACATCTGGAGCTTGAACAGATCGTCGAGGATATCAGGAATACGCAGGACAAACGGAATGTCATTGACGCGAGCAGGTATATCCATCCGATGCCGGCACAGCAGCAGATGTCCTTCTCGAACGTAATATGAGGCCATTATGGATAAACGGACAATCAAAACCACGGAACTGCCGCCGTCATTGCATAAGAACTTTGCCAGGACAAGCCTCCTGAACCTGAAGGGCATTCCCGGATATTACAGGGCGAAGTACGACGGCGATGCCGAGGC
>JBAQUG010000142.1:0-19692 GCA_049297395.1 Victivallales bacterium
GGTCCAATGCGCCATATAGCCGTAATCCATGGCCGCGACATGAACACTCGGGGCCGCGTGGCTGGGGTTTGGACAAGGCTTCGTTTGCGCCTGAACTTCCTCCTGAGGAACAATGGCCTTTTCATGCGGTTTCCTCGGTTATCCTCGGACATTCGCTTCTGCGCTCTTTTCCTGAAGTGGATCCGGGCCGTATCGGCATTACTGGAATTTCATGGGGAGGATATCTCACCTGTATTGCTGCTGGAATAGACAGGCGGTTCGCCTTTGCAGCTCCGGTATATGGATGCGGGTTCCTAGGACGTCCATCGGTCGGACTTGCCTGTGAATCCAGCCGTGAAAGATTCGAGCGCTGGCTTTCACTTTGGGATCCGTCGCTTTATCTGCCCAATGCAAAAATACCTGTCCTATGGGTGAACGGCAGCAACGACTTCGCTTTCCCGATGGATTCCATGCAGCTGTCATACGGGCTGACAAAAAAGCGTTTTCTTGCAATACGCGTGCGAATGCCGCACGGGCATGGAGGCCTCGGAGAAAATCCAGAAGAGATACGTCTGATGGCGGATCATGCGTGCAAAGGCGGAGAAGCTCCCGCATCTTTCAAATCCCAGGGGATGAAGCAAGGGACTGCATGGGCAAAATACAAATCATCGCGCCCTGTGAAGACTGCCGAATTGAATTACACCAGGGCTCTTGGACATTGGACAGACCGCACTTGGAATACTGTTCCGGCTGAAATCAAGGCTGGACGTATTTCCGCAGTACTGCCGAAAGGTACGACAGTCTATTATTTCAACATCTTCGATGACTGCGGAAGGGTGGCGAGTTCGGAGCATGTGTGCCTTGACTGAAGGTTGTCCGTGGTTGAAAGTATGTTGGGCTTTAGCCCGGCAATTCTTGTTTTCTTGAATGAGGCAATTTCAAAATTGCCTCTTTTGAGCTGATTGCTTAAGTTGGTGTTCACGGCTTCAGCGTGTCCAGCATCTTGAATACCAAGACACGCTAAAGTTGTGAACTCGTGCGCCTGTGTGGCGCACATCAAGGGGAGGTGAAAGTCCTCTCCAGGCAAACGATCTCCGGTCAGTATCTGAACGTGACTGCGTTACAGCGATGTAGGGTGGAGAGCAACGGGAGGAGAACTGGCAGTCCGCAGACAACGAAAACGATTCGTACCCAAAATAAAATAGGAAGAGCTGTTTATTTCGCGTTTTATTTAGGTGTAAAGATTCACTGAACGAACATGGTCCAGTGAATATTTACCGCCTGTATCTCCCGTCAAATGCCCAGGTTGTTTTTTAGCGGGCCCTTGGCATGAGGGCTGTCTGTCTCCGCCGGGATTGGAATCGCGGCAGCCCGTCTTAGCGGAAAAGCATCCTGATCGCAATTGCAGCAGCCAGCATCAGGACTGTAGTCATCCACATGAGGCGTATTGTGCGAAGGACATGGAGCTTTCCGGGAGAAAGGAACTCCCCGCCGAAAGGTTTCTTTTCATGCGGAAGTCCGTCATAGTAGGTTGTTCCGCCAAGTTTTATCTCCAAGGCTCCTGCTGTAGCGGCTTCAGGGATTCCGGCGTTGGGGCTGTCATGGTATTTCGAGTCGCGCAATGCGACAAGGAGGCATTTCGAAGGCGAAAATCCAAGAAGGAACGAGGCGAGGGGGAAGAGGATATAGCAGAGTCGGGCAGGGATATAGTTCGCCACATCGTCAAGCCTTGCCGAGAAGGTCCCGAACCTTATATACTGTTCATCCTTGTGTCCGATCATCGAATCGCATGTGCTCATCGCCTTGAACGCCCACATCATCGGCGCCGCACAGAATGGGATGAAGCTCCCGATGAACGCAAAGAATATCGGGGTGAGGATTCCATCCACAGTGTTTTCCGAAACGCTCTCGACAGCACCCCGTGATATTTCCGACTCGTTGAGATTCTTCGTGTCCCTTCCGACTATGCATGAGAGGGATTTCCTTGCTGCCGGCAGATCCCCGCGTTCAAGATCATCGGAGATCTTCTGTGCCGAATCTGCAAGATTTCTCGCTGAAAGCCCCAGGTAGAGCCACAGTATCCCGACGATCCTTCCCAATACCGGATCTGCGAGATTCGCAAGTTTGATGGTCGCATAAACAAGAAGCCCGGAAATCACCACGGTAAGAAGACCTGTGATTGTTCCCGCAACACGCGCGTTGGAGAAAAGTCTGCGGGTGGTTTTCTCCAGATGGTTTATCATTGATCCGATGAATCGTACGGGGTGGGGGAACCATTCCGGATCGCCCAGCATCAGATCCAGACCGAAAGCAAATATCATGTCGATTGCAAAATTCATAAGAAGAAAATTTTTAATTTATGCAAAAAATAAAAATGCCATCTTAAACCGCAATGAAAAGCAGGAAATCCATGGAATTTGCATTTTTTTCTTGAACATCCGCAATGATGCTCGTAGGTTGCGAGTATGCTTGTAATTACATCGCGAAAATGAGGAAAGCTGATATGCAGAATACCGACTTGCCACCGTTTGAATCAATGAAGGAGATGTCCACCGCCACGGCAGCCAGCCTTACCAAGGCGGCAGCGGGATCGGCCTTCACTCTTTTCAAGGACAAGGCATTTCGCCGACTCGCCCGGTTTGATGCCCTGCCGGTAGCCGAGCACGACCGCATCTTCAACGAACTGCTGATCGCCGGTCTGACCTTGCAGATGCTTACGCTTGAGGCGCCAGATTTGCACATTCCCGATGACATGCGTCCTTTTCTAAAACAGGTGGCGGGCGAGATCCCAGAGGCCCATGTCCGTGAATTGGCGACTTTGGGCATCAGCGAAGAAAATCAATGCGAATGGCGCCAGCTGATCGGCATGCGTTATCAGGAATATGCAGGCGACCGCCACAAGGCACGGGCCGCCAGCATGCAAATCGAAATTGAAGCGACCCGGCGTCCGCTGGATCTCGAAGCTCTGGACGGCATCCAGGCGATGGTGCCGGTGCAGGTAGTCGCCATCGGCAGCCACTGCCACATTTGCCGTGGAAAGACTGAGGGGTACGATGAGCTGTTCAAATTCATGCTTCACCATTTGTCCCGCTTTTATGTCGAGATGCGGCTTGCCTACGAAGGTCGCCCCCTTACGCCGCTGACCCGCGCCATGATTGCCGTCAAACGCCTGTTCCGCAAGTCCCGCAGAGAGAAATAAGAGAGGAAAATCATGATACAAACAGATCTTACCAAAATTCGATATTACGGCAAAAAGAATGAAACAAGTAATTGGGAATTCCGATCGTTCTTAAAATGTCTTGATATGGACGAAGCCGAGCTCGATTCAATCGTTCATGAGATAAACAAGGAAGTAGTCGACAAGATTGACTGCAAATCATGCGCAAACTGCTGCAAGGAAATGTCGCCAATTGTTTTGGGAGACGAAATTCTTAGGATATCGGAACGATTAGGGGTGTCAAAAGACGAATTTATAAGGAAATATTTAAAACAGGATGAAGAAGATGAAAATGAATTCATAATAAACAGGAAGCCTTGTCCATTTTTAACAGATAACCAATGCGAAATTTATGATGATAGGCCAGAGGATTGCAGATCATATCCTCATCTTCATGAAAAAGGATTTCGCTCAAGGCTGTTCGGGATTGTGCAAAACTATTCGATATGTCCAATAGTATTTAATGTCTATGAAAAATTAAAGGATAAGTTTATCGTATAGGAAATTGTATTTTGGGATCGCTGGCAACTTGCCGGCATTCTTTTTTTCCACTTCCTTTGCCAAGCATTATGCCACCAGGTTGGTGGCGTTCCATAAAAGCTCCAGGTTTCAAAAGAAGACAAGTTCCAAGCTAATAAAAAACAATCTAAGAACATGCCTTGCGGCATTGACTACGAACAAATTAAGATTCGTTTTTGTTGGTAGTCAAGCCCGCAAGGGCTGTTCTTTTTGTTTGGAGTTTGGAATGCAGGGGCATTAAAAGGTTTTCCCTTCCCCGCATTCAAGTTATTCAGAGCTTTGCAGTTGCCTCGGCAGATTGCCTTTTTGATGCGGTATGGTACATTGTCATGCTAATATTAAGGAGATGCGTATGGCTGTGGCAAAAATCAAATCAGGCTATGTCCCACCGTTTAATATCTCCTCCGCTATAGTTACGCTTGTCGCTGAAATCTCGCAGAAATTAGGCCGACTTGCGGTGCTTGATGATGTTCCAAGTAATCTGCGCTTGCGACGGAGCAACCGCATCCGGACAATTCAGGGATCTCTGGCGATCGAAGGCAACACTCTTACCGAAGAGCAAATTACGGCAATACTGGAAGGCAGGCGGGTGCTGGCTCCTCCGCGTGAAATTCAGGAAGTCCGCAATGCAATAAAGGCGTATGAGGAATTGACGAAATGGGAGCCGTATTCAAAAAATGATCTGTTGTCGGCCCACAGCCTTTTGATGTCAGCCTTGCTTGACCGCCCGGGAACGTTCAGGACTGGCGGAGTAGGTGTTATGGCGGGAAAAACGATTGTCCACATGGCTCCGCCTGCCGATCGTGTCCAGTATCTTATGGTGAGCCTTTTGAATTGGCTGAAAACAACCGATCAGCATCCGTTGATTGCCAGTTCGGTTTTTCATTATGAATTTGAGTTTATCCATCCTTTTGAAGACGGCAACGGTAGGATGGGGCGGCTCTGGCAGACAGTGATACTCAACAAATGGAATCCTCTTTTTTCCACTATCCCAGTTGAAAGTCTTGTCTATGAACACCAGGCAGAATATTATGCATCTTTGAATAAAAGCACGGCGAATGCCGAATCATCAGTTTTTGTCGAGTTCATGTTAAAAATGGTGCTTGGCGCAGTAGAATCACGGAGCACCCCCGAAGATGCCCCCGAAGTCACCCCTGAAGTCAAAAAGATGCTTTCCGTAATCAATGGAGAAATGACACGAAAGCAGATTCAAGAAATTCTTGGCCTGAAAGATGAGAAACATTTCCGGGAGCACTATCAACAGCCGGCAGTATTCCAGGGTCTCATCGAAATGACAATTCCGGATAAGCCAAACAGCAGGTTGCAGAAATACAGAATCACTCCCAAGGGCATTGCAGTGATTAAGAAGAAATAATAATGTCCGAATACACCGAGACAATTTCAAAAACAGTCAGAATAAATCTGGATTTGAGTTGAACTTAACCGGCTTCGCCGGGACTTAAGGTAGGGTGGTCTCGCCGAGACCGCCGCGGACGCATCGGCGAGGCGTCCCTACCTAAGACACGAAAAATACAATTTCCTATACGATCAAGTTTAATTCTCCTTTGAAACTCGCCCTGAGTAGCTTGCGACATCCTTGGCGCAATCAGCCTCTTGGCCCTTTGCGCTCGGAGATCGCAAGCTACTTAAGTTTCCCACTGATAAAACTGTGTCCACCGCAGTAGGCCGCTGAATTCTGTCTCCTGACTTATTGCAAAACGAGAATTTTGCAATCAGCTCACACCAATAATCATTATTTTATTTTGACTCTTCATGGAATTCCACCGCTTCCCCATTAGGGTACGGGAGATATGCAGAAATTACTTAATGACTTGTTGGCAATGGCAAGGAGAGGAAAGTATGCTGAAGAAGATCATCATTGAGAACTACAGGTCGTGCCTAAGGACATCTTTCGAATGTCATCCAAACCTATCCGTCCTCATTGGGCCTAATGGCAGTGGCAAAACGAACATTTTACAAGCAATCATGTTTCTGAACAAGTTGATACAAGAAGGAGATCGCGAACCTCATGAAGATGCCATAACTGTAAGTTCACGAATCAGGGCGGTTCTCACATCCGGTAGTATTCAGACCACACTATCAACGTCAGTCAATGCCTATGCGGATGAATCGAATAACGACGTTCTGACTGCTTCAAGGCAGAAGTGGTTCATCAAACGTGGCATGGGGCAAGCGATTAGAGTCGATCTTCCTATGATGGCTTTCACCCATTTCAATGACGAAAGAATGATGCCGAGGCAAATGTACCTGTTTCATCATCAACGGATGCACTATAGAATGGCAATGCGTTTGCCAGCCAAAGAGTCGCCCAAGTGGATCACTTCAGCTGTGAGTGAGTCGGTTCGTTTTTGTGAAGGCATTCGATACTATGGAGCATCGCAGTTCACAAATCCTGGGGCGTGTCCTGTCTCGTTTGAGATTGAGAAGGAGGGAAAGAGGCAACGCTACTTCCGCCTTCGTGGGCACGCTAAAATTCTCTATCAGATGTATATGTCCCAGAAGGCGGAAAATCGCGAGAGGTATGAGCAGTTTTTTAGTATTGTTGGACCAAAGGGGCTCAAACTTATCGACGATCTGACGTTCAGAGAAGTCACTACCTCTTCTATCGAGCATACCGTTCGCGTTGGAGGCAAAGTTGAGGTACGTAGACGCTACAAACTTCTTATCGTCCCTCAATTTCGGATCGGTAAACACAGGTTGTCGCCAAATCAACTATCAGAAGGGACTTTTAAAACACTCGCATTGCTCTTCCACATAACCACGGAGGACTGTACGGCGCTGTTGATTGAGGAGCCAGAGGTTTGTATTCATCATGGTCTTCTATCGAGTATTCTCGAAGTGATCAAGTTGCATTCCCGCCGAAAGCAGATCATTATCTCAACTCATTCAGACTATGTTCTGGACCACGTGAGCCCTCAGAACGTGTTCCGAGTCAGTTACGAAAGGTCAGCAGGTACTGTAGTTAACCACATCAACAAGACAATGACGGCGAAGGAGCTCTCCGCGTTGAAAGAGTATTTGGAGAAAGAAGGAAACCTAGGAGAATATTGGCGAGAAGGTGGTTTGGGAGATCGGCGATGAACATGGGAATAATCGCAGAAGATGATAGTGATGTCGCCGTCATGCGCGAACTCACATTGCTCCTCCTTAGACCTCATCGTATTGGTTTCAAGAGATTTGTGGGTGACGGTTGCGGAAAGCTACGTCGCAAGTGCGGCGCTTGGGCGGTGAACCTGGCTAAGCAGGGTTGTCCATGGGTTGCTGTTGTACATGATTTAGACAACTACGAAGAGGGCAAATTGAGAAGGGAACTCACAGAATCAATCAATCCTGCAAGATTACAGGCCAGTATCGTTCTCTTGCCCAAACGTGAAATTGAATCGTGGTTGCTTTATGATTCGGATGCTATCGCTGATGCATTCAACGCAAGGAAACCACCTCGATTACCGGGGAATCCTGAATCTCTAAATGATCCAAAACGATTTCTCGGCGATTTGGTCTGGAAGCAGTATCGCAAGGACTACTTCAACACTGTCCACAATGAACTCATTGCCAAAAGAATAGACGTGTCAGCTCTGGGCCGCTCAATGTCATTTTCCCCATATCCGGGATTCGTGAATGCGATCAAGAAGAAACTCCGCTAATGAGTCACGGTTACCTGCGGCGAGTGGCTAATGAAGAGCGCCGTCGTTATACTGAATCGGAGATTTTGAGAATGAGTTCGAGGAATCCTCCGCAATACAACGAGTGTTAAATGCGGGCTTTCAGCTTGCATTTTCTTTCCCTGCTTTTCTCGTTTCGTTTTACAAAAACTTTTATCTTCCAAGCCAATTGCAAAAATCTATTCAAAAGAAACGGAGGGCGTGTTTTCCTTCCCACCAACAGGGAGAGAACCGCGGATTGGAAAACCCGCGCTCCGTTAAAAATCAACTTTTGGAATCGCAAACAGGTTTGGAAAGGGTTGGGGTACGGGGAAGGGAAGAACCTTTCCTTAAAAGGTTTTCACTTCCCTGTGTTCAAGTTATTCAGAGTTTTACTTTGATCTGGAATTACTTTGTGCCTCTGTGCCTAATCAATTCCAAGTTCAAATGCTTCTCCAGCATATCGGCGAGCTTCTCGAAGACCGGTTCGGGATCGTAGGAACCGCCGAGGATGATCTTGGATGCGTCAATGCCTTTTCTTGAACAGAGCCATCTTATCAGCGAATCCCGCATTTCCTGCATGTCGAATATTCCGTGGATGTAAGTCCCGAAAACAAGTCCGTCGGCTGAAACGGTTCCGTCGGCCCCTGAAAAGTCCCTGCCGAGTTTACGGTTGATTTTCAAAACTGCGGATTTCGCAGACTGGGAATCATGGGAAGTTACATTCTTCGGGATCAAGTCGCGGCAGCAGAGTGCCGCGGCTACAGAGGTGGATTTGTTGTAGCCACGGCACTCTGTTGCCGTGTCCTTTGTTTGCCTCTTAGTATTACGTTGAGTCGGAATTGTCTTTCCCATGTGAATTTCGTATCCTGTGAATGGGGTTCCGGAATTGGCGAACGGAAGCGCTGTCTTGACTTGACCGGAAACCTGGGCGAGTTCCTTCATCTTCTCTATGACCGTTTCAACTGGGAGGAGTCCGAGGCCTTTCATGGATGGAGCTCCACCTTCAACGCGGTGAGGATCGGAGATCTTTTCGCCAAGCATCTGGTATCCGCCGCAGATCCCGAAAACTGGAATTCCTGATTTACGGGCTTCCTTTATTTTATTTTCAAAACCCGATTCGCGGAGGAACTGCATGTCCGAGCATGTGTTTTTCGAGCCCGGTATGAAAATCATGTCGGGAGATCCGAGTTCGTCCGGACGTTCAACGTATCTCACATGTATCTTGTCGAGAGTTTCAAAGGTCAGGAAATCCGTGTAGTTGCTGATTCTGGGAAGACGGACAACCGCAATATAAATGGTCGTCAGTCGTCGGTCGTCGGTCGTCGGTTTCTTGCCATCTGCCCTCTGTCCTCTGCCCTCCGTCGTCCGTCGTCCGTCGGCTGTCATCTGTCTTCTGTCTTCCAGCCCCATCGAATCTTCCTCCTCGATGCGGAGGTTCTTGATATAGGGTAGAACGCCTAGTACGGGTACGCCTGTGAGTTTTTCAATTTCATCAATTCCGGATTTGAGCAGGGAGACATCGCCCCTGAACTTATTTATGACTACGCCAGCGATAAGTTGCCTCTGAGCCGGAGGTATCAGCATTATTGTCCCGTAGATCGATGCGAAAACACCGCCTTTGTCGATGTCGGCCACAAGTATTGTTTTCGCTTTTGCATGTTCGGCCATCGCCATGTTCACGAAATCCTTGTCCTGCAGGTTTATTTCCGCAGGGCTTCCGGCGCCTTCCAATATTATAAGATCATATTTTGCGGCGAGGCGGTCGAAGGCCTTGAACGCATCCTTGCGAAGTTCGCACTTCTCCTCGTAATAGGATTTTGCAGTGACATTGCATGTCGCCTTGCCGTTGACGATCAGCTGCGAACCTGCGTCGCCAGTAGGTTTCAGCAGGACAGGATTCATGTCTGTATGCGGTTCAATCTTTGCGGCCTTTGCCTGGACAACCTGTGCGCGGCCCATTTCCCCGCCTTCCTTGGTCACAAAGGAATTCAGCGACATGTTCTGCGCCTTGAACGGTGCTACATGGAGCCCCTTACGGACGAAATATCTGCATAGTGCGCTGACAAGAAGGCTTTTTCCGGAGCCGGAACCTGTGCCGACGACCATTATTGGGGAAAGAGCGGTCGTCGGTCGTCGGTTGTCGGTCGTCGGTTGCTGATTCCCAGTCGTCGGTCGTCTGTCGTCTGTCGTCGGTTCGAGGATGCTAGTCAATTCAGAAATAAGAAAACTGTTTGAATCACGGTCGAGGATGGCGAGACGGAAGAAGTTCGGGCCTAGCCCAGGCCATTTTGAACATGAGCGTATCAGGATTCCGTGCTTTAGAAGTTCGGCCTGCAGTTTTTCAGCGTCCATTTTCGGTCTGCGAATTTCGCAGAGGAGGAAGTTGGCGTGTGACGGAAAGACTTTCAGTCCGGGCATTCTTGCGAGGTTTGCGGAAAGATCCCTGCGAAGTTCGCAGATCATCTTTCTTGAATCATCAACATATTTCTTGTCGGAGTAAAGCAAAGGAATGATTTTCTGTGCGAATCCGTTCACGCTCCATGGAAGGCGCGCCTTTGCGAGCTTCGCAAGAGTTGCAGGTGAAGCGTATAGCATTCCTATCCTGATGCCTGCTAGTGAAAAGAATTTTGTCAGGGATTTTACTGCGATGACGTTGTCGGGAAGTTTTTCGGTGAATAGAGATTTTCTTCCGGACGGAAGAAAATCTATGAAGGATTCATCAACCACGAGAGATTTACTTGGATTTTTGGAAGCAAAGGCAAGGATTTCCTTCTTGTCAATCACCGCTCCGGTCGGATTGTTCGGGGTGCAGAGGAAGAACATGTCGGCGTTGGAATTGGAAAGATGTCCGATGGATATCTTGAAATTGTCTGCGGGTTTTGAAAAGCCACATGCCTCGCTTTCGATGCCGTGTGCAGAGCATATCTCGGAATATCCGCTGTAGCACGGGGATATCCATGCGATCTTCGCAGGTTTCAACGCCTGGATGACGAGCGAGAAAAGTTCCGTGGAACCGTTGCCGACGATGATTGAAGATGCCGGAAGACCATGTGCTTTCGCCAGGGCTGATGCGGCATTGTCAGCATAGATGTCAGGATAGTCGGAAATAGTTTTCTGATCTGCCGACATGAGCGAGCGGCTTGCCTGGAGAGGCGCGCCTGCCGGATTGATGTTCACGCTGAAGTCGGCGATTATTTTCGGAGAGCTCCTAAGTCCGAGTTTTTTCAGGATTGGCTTGATGTTTCCGCCGTGGATATCTTTGTTGACAAATTTGTTTTTCATAGGTAACTTTTGATGATTAATGTATTTTCCTGTTTAGCCGTTTTTTCCAGTAATTTGGACGGCGTTTAAGATGCATGACCGAGGTGATTATAATGTTTGTCCCATCCATCTGATATAAAAGAGCGTATGGAAATCTTGGCGCGAGGCATCTCCTTATTCCAGGTTCAAGTTCAGCCCATGTCGTCGGGGTCTCCCATATCTTTTCTTTGACGGAGTAGATCTCCAGGAGGAAATCCTGTCCAAGTCCTGGCGACTGGGTTTCATAGAATTGTGCAGCCTCGATCATTTCAATAAGAGCTTCGGTTAGAAAGATCGTTTTATTCATTTGAGGGATGCAAATGCCTTCTTGAATGCTTCGTCAGATGGCACTGCAGTGCTTTTGCCTTTTTTGTAAGCAGCATAGCGTTTTTTTGATTCCGACACCCAGAGCTTTTCAATTTCCTTTGGATCCTGTTCTGTATCCTTGTCCAGGCTATATATCAGTTTTTCCGCAAGGTATGCCCTTTTCTTCTGGTTAAGGTTCAAAGCTTGACGCTCAATATCTTGAAATACTGCATTGGCAGCCATAAAAATCCTCCCGTTGATTACAAGGTTTAAGCTACTATGACATGGATTTACTTTCAAGTTGTCCAATAATCCATATCTCATAAGAGTGCTGACAAGCCAGTATCGAACGAGCCTGCTGTTCACAAATCGGGAGGCATTAGCACTGAAATGGTCTTCCGCCCGTGACGACGGTAGATTAGAAAGTCACCGTCAAGCGTCATGACTGTGCTGTCATCGTGCAGTTCTGTCATCTTTACCAGGCACGCATCCGCCAGCGACATCGGAACGCTCGAATATTTTTCCGTGAGGATGCGAATGGATTTGATGTATGTTGAAACTTGGAAGTCGACGAGCAGGACTCCTCTTTCAACAAGGTCAAGCACGGCAGCACTTCCACTAGGAGTGTCCTGAAGAAGGAAGCAGGCCTCGGCAAGAACCGCCTCGCATGTAAGCATGGGAGGATTGATTTCTCCGAGTCTTTCACATGCCCATGAATGGAATTTATCCCTCCTGTTTATACATGCGACCAGAGGGCCAGTGTCAATGAGTATCCGCTTTCTCATGTCCCGAAGCCCTTCATGCGCTTCTTGTTGCGGGAGAGATCCGCGGACCCGTCAACACATCCAATCAAATCGGATGCCATTGAAAGACAGGAACATTTCCGGGTGTGCCTCGTCGCGACCATATGTTCCAATGCATCACGGATCATCTCCGATTTGCTGGATCCGTTTTTTTTCGCGATCTGCGCAAGCCTGAAATCAAGCGTCTCGGGAACCTTCAGTGAAATAGTCGTCATATCCTTGTCCTCCATGTAGCTGCAAAGTCAAATAATACCATCGCGCCAATACAGTAATACCCAGATGGAGGCAAGTCAAGATCTCTATCCTGGAAATGCATCTTGCCTATGAAAAGAATACGTTTGTATTTTCTATTTGCCATCTGGAGTTTTCTGGAAGAGATCCTGCGGTATGCCGTTCTTCGTGTAACCGGCTGACGCCTCAGTGAAGTCAATCTTGGTTTTGAATCCTGCTCCGGAGATCATGAGGGTGTTGACCAGCCAGAAATCCTCCTTGGGATCCTTCTTGAAGGACTTGATTTCAAGCGTCCTGTCGGCGCCGTCCTTCTCAGCCTGTCCAGTCTTGAACCATTCGACCTTCAACGGAAAGAAATACTGGGTGCTGATGTATACGACTGCGTATTCCTTCTTGTCCGGGCTCTGGAGCTGGAACACACGGCACGGGAAACCGCTTATCTCATCGCTCTTCATCTCCTTCTGGAAGGGCCAGTACATGAATGAGAGGGTCAGATCCTCGGGACGTATTCCGCAGTAGGCGAGGACGGACTTGTCGTTTTCAGGCCTGTTCACGATGACGCTGGTGCCTTCGGGCTTTTCGGAATAGGACTGTCCGATAAGATAGAATTCATTGTTGTTCGCGACAACCTGTGCAAGCGTGCGTTCGGGGGTGAACCTCAAGCCGAGATAGATAGGGTGTTTGATCGTATCCTCGGTTCCGCGCTTGTGGGAGATCTCACCCTGCATTTTCGCCCAGGATTCCTCGAGAGGGGGGCGTCTTGACACCTTGAGGAAATCTGCCGCCTCCATTTTTGCGCCTGGCGCCTCTTCGGCCCGGGATGGAATAGATGCTGAAATGCAGAGGACGGCGATTGCCGCTGCAGTAAGGCTTAGGAATTTATTGTTCATTATGTTTTTTCTTTTTGCCGGATTTTTTCCTGTCGGATTTTGCGAGGTTCGCAGGCTTTTTGTTGTCCAACTTCAGGTTCAGGGAATGGTTCAAAGCCTCCATTATGTCGGAGACGAATATGAATTTGACATGCTTCCTGACCTCCTCAGGTATGTTCTCCAGATCCTTCTCGTTTTTGTCAGGAAGGATTATCGTGCGTATCCCTGAAACGAGGGCGGATATGACCTTCTCCTTAATTCCGCCGACAGGCGTGACTTTGCCGCGGAGGGTGATCTCACCGGTCATGGACATGCGGCTTTTGGGCGCCTTGTTCTTGAGAAGGGAGACAAGTGCGGTGACCATGGTGATGCCGGCGGATGGACCGTCTTTTGGAGTTGCGCCATCTGGAATATGTATATGGAAATCATTGTCCGTGAAGACAGAGGCCTTTATACCGAGTTCCGCCTGATGGCTCTTGATGAAGCTGAAAGCTGTTTCCGCGCTTTCCTTCATGACTTCGCCGAGCGAGCCGGTCAGCTTGAGGTTTCCTTTTCCAGGCATGCTGGTGACTTCCACGGCGAGAATCGAACCTCCGGCGCTGGTCCAGGCCATGCCTGTTGCAGAACCGACGACTGGTATGATCTCCACTTCATCCATGAAGAACTTCTGGGGCCCCAGATATTTGTTGAGGTCCTGGGGTTTTACAAGGGTCTTCTTATCTGGGGAGAGCTCCTTTTCGACTATTTTCCTCGCTATTTTCCTGAATACGGTGCCGATGGTTCTCTCAAGATTTCTTACGCCGGCCTCACGTGTATATTTGTTGACTACGGATTCAACCGTCTTCACCGGCATGTTCAGCTGGTTTGGTTCAAGGCCGTTTTCCTTCAGCTGTTTTGGAATGAGGAAGCGCGAGGCGATCTGTTTCTTTTCCATCATGGTATAGCCGGGCAGCCTGAGGATTTCCATCCTGTCCAGCAGCGCCGGCGGAATCGTGTCGGTGATATTGGCTGTCGCGATGAACATTACGGAGCTGAGATCGAAGTCGAGCTCGATGTAATGGTCGTTGAAGGCGAAGTTCTGCTGGGGGTCGAGGACTTCGAGCAGTGCGGAGGCGGGATCGCCCCTGAAGTCATTTCCTATCTTGTCTATCTCGTCGAGCATGAAGACAGGATTTGCGCTCTGCGCCTTCTTGAGCCCCTGTATGATCCTGCCGGGGAGGGCGCCGACATAGGTGCGGCGGTGGCCACGTATTTCAGCCTCGTCCTTTATACCGCCTAGCGACATGCGCACAAACTTCCTGCTCATCGCCCTGGCGATGGACTGTCCGAGTGAAGTCTTGCCGACTCCGGGCGGGCCGATAAAGCAAAGGATCGGAGATTTCCTGTCCTTCTTCAGCTGGAGGACTGCTAGGAAGTCTAGAATTCTTTCCTTTACATCCTTCAAGTCATAATGGTCGGCGTCGAGTATCTCGGACGATTCCCTGATGTTGATCCTGTCGTCGGTGTAGATTGACCAAGGTATGGTCACCAGCCAGTCGATGTAGGTGAAGGCGACATTGTATTCGGGGGACGCCGGCTGGATCATCGCAAGCCTTTCCATTTCCTTCCTGATGGTCGCCTCGACTTTTTCCGGCAGTTTCTGCTTGGCGATCTTCTCTTCGATAGAGGCTATGTCCGGATTCTTCGAGTCGTCTCCGAGTTCCTTCTTGATTGTCTTCAGCTGTTCCCTGAGGAAATATTCCCTCTGGCTCTTTCCGAGCGAGCTGCTGACCTGCGACTGGATCTTCGAGCCTACATGCAGCACTTCGAGTTCGCGGTTGAGGAGGATCGTGAGGAACTGCAGGCGGGTATGAAGGTTTGGCAGAGCCAGGATATTGAGTTTCTCCATGTAGGTTATGTGAAGCGTGTCGGCTATGAGATCAGCGAGGCGTGCATTGTCGTCGATGTTCAGGATTGCGATGCGCAGCTCTTCCGGGTAGAACGGGGATGTGGAGATGATTTCCTGGAACTGCTTTATTGCGTTCCTCGCCATCGCTATGGTTTCGATGTTCTCGATCTTTTCTTCTATGATATCCTTGACTTCGACGATGAACGGAGGCGTATTGTTAATTTTTTTCTGGCAGCGTATCCTTTTTAATCCCCTTACCAGGATTCTCACGGTGCCGTCGGGGAACTTCAGCATCTTCACTATTCTTGCAAGAACGCCGATGGTGCAAAGGGCCTTGTTTTCGACATCGAAGGTCTGGATCACGGGTTCCGCGAGCTCGATGGCCTTTTCCTTCAAGTGGGGCACTTCAGGGAAGAGTGCGAGGGTCCTGTCTCCGTTTATAAGACCCTCTATCATTTTAATGACGGCTTCGCCTTCAACTACGAGCGGAGACAGGGTGTATGGGAAAATCACGATGTCCTTGAGCGCAAGAAGAGGCACGTTGTAGCTGTCCCGCCGCTGGAGGTTCGCAGGCTTGTCGCCATTGCTGCCATTGTCCACGTTTATTTCAATCGGCTGGTTTCCGCTGTTGTCCTTGTTGTCAATCTCGTCCATAGGAAATTCCTTTATGTTCTGTTTGATACCATAACTTGCAAACGGTTGAATTCAAAATGGAATTTGACACTAGCAAGTTGAAAATCGATGCTGGATGCCGGATGGCAGGCATTTATGCTCCGTTGTTTTGAATAATAATGTTATGGGCATGCTGGAGAAATACAATAAGGACTTGTCTTGAGAATGGACATGTCTGACTTGACATTTTAGAGATCCATTTCAGTTTTTGACATTATATTTCGTATAAGTTTGATTTAAGACTTGACTTCAAGTTAGGACGCCCTAAGTTACTTTCAAAATTCAAAACATACCTGTATTGATATTCTTTTAAAATACCAGTTAGGACGGCCTAATTGAAAGATTAAGTTAAGATTTACATATGAATTCTGAAACGAAGAAAAAGATTCTTATCGCCGGCAACCCGAATGTCGGGAAAAGCGTGATATTCAACGATCTTACTGGAAGCTATGCCACCGTTTCCAATTACCCTGGAACGACAGTCGAAGTCTCCCGGGGGAAAGGAATGATAGGAGGGCATGAATATGACATCGTCGACACTCCCGGGATGTATTCACTGGTTCCGATAACGGAAGAGGAGAGGGTGTCGGAGAAGATTGTCCTCACTGAGAAAGCCGATGTATTCCTTCATGTCGTCGATGCGAAGAACCTTGAAAGGATGCTGCCGTTCACATTCCAGCTCATTGAAGCGGGCCTTCCGGTAATCCTGGTTTTGAACATAATGGATGAAGCCGAAAAGCTAGGAATGGAAATTGATGTTGACAGGCTCGCGTCTGAGTTGAAGATACCGGTGGTTCCGACGGTCTCCGTCACAGGAAGGGGAATGGATCTGCTGAGGGGTGCTATCCAGGGTTATGGGCACCGTGAGCCATTTTTTCTTCAATATGAAAAGGGTATTGAAGAAAAAATATTATCGATGGAACATCTGATAAAGTCTGAATATCATATTTCAAAAAGAGCGGTGGCGATGCTGCTCCTGCAGAAGGATACTGAGATCTGCGTGCTTGCTGGAGAAAAGGAAGCCGATTTTGAGAAGATGGGAAAACTGGCCGATGAGACTGCCGAAGCAGGCCTGCACTCGGTCAATTATATGCTGAACATGAGACGATATCAGACTGCAGCGGATATTGAGGAAAAAGTCCTGAGCCATGCCGCAGCGGGGAAAACTGGATTCTCTGAAACCCTCAGCAGGCTTACCATGAATCCTTTGACAGGCATTCCGATACTGATGCTTGTGCTTTATTTCGGATTCTATAAGTTCATCGGCGGGTTCGGGGCGGGGGTACTTGTGGATTTCCTGGAAAACACAGTGTTCACCGGATATGTGAATCCTTATGTGACGAAAGTTGTTGAAGGTATTGTCCCCTGGGTTTCCATCCAGCAGCTATTCGCAGGCGAATACGGAATAATAACCCTTGGAATAAGATATGCCGTGGCGATAATCCTGCCTATCGTGGGGACATTCTTCATCGTGTTCGCGGTCATAGAGGATACCGGATATCTGCCGCGGCTTGCGATGCTGATAGACAGGGTGTTCAAGCAGATCGGCCTGTCGGGCAGGGCGGTGATCCCGATGGTGCTAGGATTCGGGTGCAAGACAATGGCCACAATGGTGACCCGGACGCTCTCCACGAACAGGGAGCGTATTATGGCGACACTCCTTTTGGCTCTTGCGGTTCCGTGCGCCGCCCAGCTCGGGGTAATTCTCACGCTGTTCAAGAACAATCTACCTGGATTCCTGATTTGGGCGTCGATCATCGCCCTGATTTTTCTGTTGGTTGGATACATAGGCGCAAAAATACTTCCTGGGGAGAAGCCTGTTTTCTTCATGGAAGTTCCACCGCTCCGGCTGCCGAAGATATCCAACATCATCGTGAAGACATATACGAGGATGGTATGGTATTTCGTCGAAGTCCTGCCGCTGTTCATCCTGGCGAGCGTGCTGATCTGGATAGGACAGATCACCGGTGTCTTTGATCTTCTTGTGGGAATGCTTGTCCACCCGGTGAGGCTTCTAGATCTTCCCGACAAGACGGCGGTCGCATTCTTTTTCGGGTTTTTCAGGCGTGATTACGGGGCGGCCGGGCTTTATGAACTTAATACGGACGGTCTTTTGAATGGGAACCAGCTTCTGGTCGCGAGCGTTGTCATGACGGTTTTCCTGCCCTGCATAGCGCAGCTGATAATGAATATCAAGGAACGGGGGTGGAAGACCGGGGTTGGCATTTCCGTTTTCATATTGTTCTTCTCTTTTGGCTCAGGTCTTGTTCTAAGCGCCATACTGAAAGTTGCCGGGGTGCACTTATGAGATGCTCATTGTGTGGAAATGAGTTTGATGAGAATTCGGCGGCATCGAGCTGCGAAGGGTGCATCATGGCGAAAAAATGCAGGATGGTGAAGTGTCCGAACTGCGGATATGAGACTCCAAAAGAGCCGGAATGGATCAAAAGGATAAGTCGTCGGTTGTCAGTTGCCGGTCGCAGGCTATTGGCAAAAATGAAATAGGAGATGGACTAAGATAATTCGTTTGTAGTTAATGCCGCAAGGCATGTTCTAAAATATTAAGGAGAATCACATATGACAAGCAACAAGGCTGAGGAGATACTTGAATCCCTCTGGGTGAAGCTGGAGGAGAAGAAAATACCTTCAGCAAGCTTTGAGATAATGGGACTGGAAAAGGATGAAGACGCCGTGAAGGAGATCGCCTCCTCGGGATTTGCAGAGATCCGGAATTCAGCTCTCGTATTTACTGACAAGGGCAGGAAACTCGGAAGGGATGTAGTGAGGAGGCACCGGCTTGCCGAACGTCTTCTCGAGGATGTCCTTGACGTCAAGGGCAGGCTCGCGAACGAGAAGGCGTGTGAGTTTGAACATCTTCTGCATGCGGGCATTGATGACAGGATCTGCACGCTCCTCGGCCATCCGAAGCTGTGTCCGCACGGGCACGATATCCCGCCTGGAAAATGCTGTGCACGCGAGAAGAAGGAACTGAAGCTTGTTTCTCCGCTGTCCATGCTGGAATCAGGACAGAGCGGTAAAATCGCATACATCCATACCCGTGACAGCGCGAAGATGCAGAAGATGATGGCGATAGGCGCAGTGCCCGGAATGAAGATCAAGATGCTGCAGAAATTCCCTTCATTCCTCTTCAAGCTTGGCAACAGCCAGTTCGCCGTCGACGAGTCCATGGCGAAGGATATCTTCGTAAGGATAAGCGGTGAGGAGGCGGAGTAGGGTGAGAAGGAAAAGGATGCTTGGATTTATGGCTGGCTGTGTGACAAAGCGACTCCGTGAGAGACTGAAAATGTCAAGACAAAGGAGAATCGGATGAAGATACTTAACTTTGGATCGGTGAACATAGACCACGTTTATTCGGTGGAACATTTTGTAAGGCCCGGCGAGACCATGTCGAGCCTTTCGTACAGCAGGTTTTCAGGAGGGAAGGGGGCCAACCAGTCTATCGCGCTCGCAAAAGCCGGGGCGAATGTCTTCCATTCCGGCAAGATTGGTTCCGACGGGATCTGGCTGAAGGACAATCTGAAGAAATGCGGAGTTCGCACTGATTTTCTGAAGGTCGGGGAGGTCCCCACCGGACATGCCGTCATACAGGTCAGCAGGAGCGGTGAGAATTCAATCGTGCTCTACGGTGGCGCAAACCAGGACATCGATGAGAATTTCGCCAGCTCTGTAATCGCGGAGTTTTCAAAAAACGATTTCATTCTTCTCCAGAATGAAATAAATAAAATCCCTTTTATAATGAAAGAGGCGCATAAGAGAGGGATGAAGATAGTGTTTAATCCAGCTCCGATGAACAGGCCTGTGAAATCGTACCCGTTGAAGCTCGTGGATATCTTCATCCTGAACGAGATCGAGGGCGCCGACCTTGCCGGCAAGAAGGGCTTTCAAAATGTCATAGCGGAGATGAAGAGGAAATATCCTAATGCGCTGACAATTATGACGCTTGGTTCCAAGGGTGCGGCATATATTGATGGCGGGAAGACGGTCTTTGTTCCGGCCGTCAAGGTCAAGCCTGTTGACACCACTGCGGCCGGTGATACTTTCATCGGATATTTCCTGGCGGGGATCTCCAAAGGCGAAGATATTGATGATGCCATCAGCCTGGCATGCCGGGCGGCAGCCATCTGCGTGACCCGCAAAGGCGCTGCCGATTCGATCCCGAAGATGCGCGAAGTCCGCAAATCAATGAAATGATAAGGTAGGCTGGGATGGAAGACGGAAAAGG
>JBAQUG010000143.1:0-2069 GCA_049297395.1 Victivallales bacterium
GACAGATTCAGGTATCTTCGGGGATTTGCCCAGGGCTTCCAGTTTGTCCTTGGCTTCACTGAAGCCACCCAGGGCGTCATCGTATCTCGGGAATTTTTCATACTTCGGTTCCTTGATGATCTTGTAGAAGTTCTGTATCGCTTCAGTATTCAAGGCAATCTTGTCTGCATCCGTCGTGGCTGCCGCGGCTTTTTTCAGATATATCTTCCCGAGCCAGAACGAATAGTAGACTGCAGGTGAAATCTGCGCCATGTTCTGCTCTGCATACGCGTCGTTGATTTCCCTGCTGTTGATGAGGTTGGAAATGCTCTGGTCACTGAGGGTTTTGAGGGCATCTTCAGTCCTGTCTAGAAAATAGAGTCCTCTGGCTTTTTCAATGTATGCGAGACCGGCTATCGCATCAGTCTGCCACAGCAAGTCCTGGATAGGCTTGAATGAATTGTTGATGATCGTCTTCCATCCATCCTGCTTCTTATCGATCATTTCCTCGATTGTGTCCATCTTGATCTGAAGCTGGCGGATCTTCGTGTCCCTGTCATCTGAATTCTTATCGTCTCCGGATGAAAGCTTATCAAGGTATGTCGCGGCTTTTTCAGCTTCCTTGATCTTGCTGGTCTGCTTGTAGGCATATATGAGGTAGTTGGCGGCCTCAATGAATTCCTTCTTGCCTTCCTCGGTAGTCGGTGGAGTGGCGAGATATACCTTGAAATAATCTTCGAGCGCTGTTATCGACATGTCGAACTTCTGCTTCTTGAGGGCTTCCATTCCGAGAACCCGCCGTGAATCCGGATAATATTTGCTGGAAGTCTGAATCGATAAAATGATCTTGTTGGCCTCGTCCGCCTTGTTGGAGACGAAATATGTCATTCCCTTCTGGATTTTCAGCAGGTCGGCATCGACGGGATTCCTGGCCAGTTCCTGGTCGAGGACGAGTTCCGAGTAATCAAACATCTTCAATTCGTTGAGCTTCTTTGAAAGCTCTATCGCCATCTCCGTGTCCGACTTTGCTGCGGCATTGTATGGGTACAAAAAAACTGATGCTGCAAAAATAGTGATGATTCTGATGATTCGCATCTTTAATTTCTCCAGGTTTGTTATTTTTAAAAAATTAAAAGTCCACAGGTGTTGGCGGAGGACACGGGTAGTAACGACTTGCCATGGAGTTCCGAGAATGGGCGCTCAGGAAGGACTGTCCAATAGAGCCTGAGCAGACATCCGGAATGATTTTCAGTAGAGGGTGCGTTCTCGGTTTTCATATCCGACTCCAGTAATTTTTTAATTTACCGGATGGCGGCCCGACCATCCAAAAACCTGTATCGGCACACCGACACACCCAAGGCACAGTAAACGCCTCTAATGTTATTGTCAAGCAAATAGAATATTTTATTCCATTTTATTTAAAATACAGAGGATCCTGTATTTGTCTTTTATCTGAATTTCATGGTCGGAAGTTCGAATATGCAACTTGCCTCGTTCATCTATAACACCTATGGGCATGAGTTTCATATTGTCTAATCTTGAATACTCCTCGTGATTCATTGTTATGACTTCCGCGCCCTTGGAGAACACCTCTTCCATCCTTGAGTAATCCATGTCTGACCCGAACAAGATCCTTCCTAGGCCACCATGATTGACGATGCCGTTTTTTTTCAGGTCGACCGGCAGGTGATAGAGTCCCTTCCTCCCGAAAACTTCCTTGTATTTTATGAGGGCGAGGGAATTGGCTTCCTCGTTGGAAGTCAAGGCGAATATGTTTCCAACACCTGACAAGTCCATTTCATCGCTTATTTTATCATCGAGAATATTGCCGCAATACGAAACAAGCCCCTCCTGTTCTGCGGCAATGGCGTTTTCCTTGTTGGAGTCTACCATGATCACCTGCAGACCCTGTCGTTTCAGTTCTAAGGCAATTTTACGAGCCCAGGTGTGTGCTCCGACAAATATCAAGCCCTGAGGTTCGGGAATGGTGATCCCTAGAAAGCGAGCAAGAGGCAGGGATATCACTCCGTAGAAGACCACGGTCCCTATGATTATAAAAAATGTGAAGGGCACAATCTTGCCTGCTTCGG
>JBAQUG010000144.1:0-8883 GCA_049297395.1 Victivallales bacterium
ATGTTAAAGAAGATTGTTGCGAATCTTGCAGGGAAATGGACTATTAAGATGGCGTTTCCACAATTCGCAGAATTGTGGAAACTTATAGATTTGCTTGTGCGGAAAGACTTCCGCCAAGCAAATCTAGCAGGAATAAAATATTCCGTCAAACCCCGGCATGCTTGAGATACTGCCGGCTTTCAGACAGATCCATGAGCGGGTCCTGCAGATGGGTATCATGCTCGACAAACACCCAGCCGTCGTAGCCGCATGTCTTCAGTTCCTTGATGACTGCCGCGTTGTCCTGTCCGATATTGCCTTTGCCAAGGGTGGTAAAATACCCGCATTTGTACCATTCGCCGTTGTTTACCGGCGATGTGCTGCCAGTCGACTTCCAGTCTTTCAAATGCATGACGAGAATGCGCTTTGAATATTTTTTCACAATTGCCAGGACATCACCTCCGGCTGCTGCGAGATGTCCGGTATCATAGATGATGCCACAGTCCGGGCATCGTCCAAGGAAATCCTCCAGCTGCGCCTGCGTTTCGACGAGGGAACCGAGATGATTATGAATTCCGACTTTGACGCCGAACTTTGCCGCCGCCTTTGCCTGATCATTCACCTGCCTGCAGAAAGTGTCAAAGTCCTTGCCTCCAACCTGCGTCCATACATAGGCCTTCCCAAGAGCGGCCGTCCATGCAATGGTGGAATCAATGGCGGAGCCACGGCACGTTGTGAAATCCATGCCGAGTTTTTTGAATTCAATCGACTTGGCGATTGCCTCCGACGGACTTGCCGCCTCGAGCCGTTCAATCCCATCGTAGCCGATTTTCTTCAGATCTGAAAGACGTGCGGCAATATCATACATACCGCCGTACCAGACGTTCATCCCGTAATCTGCGACACCAATCTTCATTGTTTCATCCTTTATGTTGATTAAACTTCGTCATCCTAAATATAACTCCAGATTCCTCTAATTCCTCCAACGATTTGCCATTTAACCTAGATATGGCATTATATGGATGTCGGAATAATACCGTTAATGATAGAGGTGTGGATATGGAGAAAAATACTGTAGATCATGTGGTGGCGGTGAAAGGTGCGGCGCGGTTCACGATGATCAGTCCTGTATGCGTGAGGATGGAATACGCGCCTAAGTTCGGATTCATCGACGAGATCCCTCTCTACGCGCGCGGCGGCACGCCCATCCCTATGCAGCCTTACACAGAACGCATGACCAGTACCCCGATAGGAACATTGATTGTCCGCTTCTACCCTGGAGAGGCGAACAGCTCGGTCCTATATGAGGACGACGGACAATCGAACGGATATCTCAAAGGAAAATGCTCCTGGACGCGGTTGAGCTACAGCCGTATCGCAAAGGGAATACTTGTCAGAATAGATGCCGCCAAGGGACGTTTTGCCGGACAGCCAAAGGAAAGAGGATACCGCATCGAGCTGCCCTGCACCAGCAAGGCCCGCTCAGCCATGCTCAACGGAGTGCCAGTGCCTTTCGAATATGACGCCGGGACCTCGACGAACATCATCACTGTTCCGCCATGCAGCATCAAGAAGGCATTGGACATATCAGTCGACATTTCCTAGAATTCAGCGGCCTACTGCGATGGCCGCAGTTTTATCAGTGTGAAACTTAAGTAGTTTGCGATCTCCGAGCGCAAAAGACAAAGAGGCCGATTGCGCCAAGGATGTCGCAAGCTACTCAAAGCAAATTTCAGGAGAGGAAAGCAGAAAGGATATAGAACCATGAAGCATATGCCCACGTATCACTTCACCAGTCCGACGGGGCTGGATTGCATGCCTTTCGATCCGAACGGCGCCATCTTCTATAAGGGGCGCTATCATCTCGGCTATATCTATCAGGATGACGGCCGGCATTTCTGGGGGCATGCCTCCACGACGGATCTCATCAACTGGCGAATGCATCCGCCGATGCTTTCACCGGATCCGGAAAGCGGGATCTTCAGTGGCAACGCCTTCATTGACAAGAACGGGCGCGTGGTCCTGTCATATCACGGCCTTGGCGACGAAGCCACCAAATATCCCGGAGGCAACTGCCTGGCCATTGCACAGGACGATGACTTGAACGTCTTCAAGAAGCTGGAAGCCAATCCCGTGATGAAAAATCCCGGATGGGATCCGCACACATGGTTCGAAGACGGCATCTATTACTCCATTTCAGGAGGCCATCCCAGCAGCGGCAAGGTCGCCTCGCTTTACAACTCTACCGACGACACGCTGGCGAAATGGAATCTCCAGGGTCCCCTGATGAGCAGGGAGATGCCGGATGTATTTCCCGACGAAGACGTATCGTGTCCCGATCTGTTCAAGCTGGGCGGCAAACACATTCTGCTTTGCATCAGCCACATCCGCGGCGCACGCTACTACGTTGGTCACTTTGATAAAAAGCTGTTCCATCCCGAAGCGCATTACCGCATGAACTGGTCCGGCGGCACATGCTTTGCGCCTGAGACCCTTCTCGATGACAAAGGTCGGAGGATCATGTGGTCCTGGGTTCTAGGCAGTCCATCGACGATGACCCTGCCCCGGGTGCTCTCAATGGGCGACGACGGCGTGATGAACATTGATCCGGCAGAGGAACTCAACACCCTGCGCAAGAACCCGAAGTCGCTTAAGAATATCAACATCCATTCTGACACAAGCGTGGTTGCAGCGGACATCAATGGCGACTGCAAAGAACTCCAGATCACTATTGATCCGCAGCGGTCTGTAGAATGCGGAGTCAAGGTGCGCTGCTCTCCCGATGGCTCGGAAGAGACTGCTATCGCGTATGCACCAGCCCGGAAAATCCTCCGGATCGAGCTGAACAAGTCCTCGCTGGACAAGAGCACCATGCCTCGGACCTATTCGATGACCTTCATGCTGCCGGAAGGATCAGAGAATCCCGAAGTCGGAGCACAGGAAGCACCGTTTGAATTGAAGCCCGGCGAGTTGCTGAACCTGCGCATCTACCTCGACCATTCCATCATGGAAGTTTTCGCCAATGGCCGGCAATGCATCACCCAGCGCATCTGGCCGACCCGGGATGACAGCCTTGGAATCTCATTCTTCTCGCGTGGCGGCGGCGCAAAAGTGAAATCGATTGAAGCATGGGATATGACAGGAAGGAACAGACAACATGACTGATTCGGCGCTTGTAGAGACAGAGTTTGATCCGGCTTCCGCACTGGCCCGCGAGGGATTGTACACCCAGGGCAGCGGATACCTCCATGTACGCGGATCCCTCGAGGAGCATGTGGGTGATTCCCCCCAGAACCAGCGATATCTCCGCATGCCGGGAAATGTGACTGCCGAGAAGTTCATGGGAGGCTATGCCAAGTGGGGCACCTATGTGCCGGGCATTTTCGGGAACCACCCGCTCCTCAACAGGGAAATGATAAATCTTCCCTGGTTTATCGGGATGGCTCCAACGATTAATGGCGAGCGCCTGGATATGGCCAGGAGCCGTATCCGTTCCTACCGGAGGGAACTCGATGTCGATACCGCGGTACTTCGGCGTTCGCTTGTCTGGCTGCCATCAGGCGCACCTCCAGCAACGGTCCGCTTCGAGAGGTTTGTCAGCGCCGCACGTCCAAATCTCTGCATTCAGAGGATGATCCTGCGCTCGGAAGGAGATATAACTGTCACGGTCGAGTCTGGTATCGACGCCGATGTATTGACCAGCGGACACGATCATTTCACAAGCGCATCAGTCGAACCGTTCGGAGCGCATGGCCTGCGATGCCAGGTATGCACCGACTCCAATGATCATGTTCAAATTGCCTCATGCATCACACCCCTCGACGCACCCTGGCAGTTTTCCGGTGAAAACAGGCGCGGAACCCTGCGCGTGAGCTTCACCCTTGCCGCCGGACAGGAATTATCTGTGGAAAAACGTACAGCCGTCACCACCGGACGTGACCGCAATCCCATTGACGCCATTTCGCTGCTGCGAGCGGCGGAAGGCATGACTTTCGATCTGCTGTGTGCCGAACATGCCGCAGTATGGCGGAAGCGCTGGGAGAAATCTGATGTGGTTGTTGAAGGAGACGATCGCGATGCCGAGAACCTGCGGATTTCCATCTACCATCTGCTGCGCTGCCACGTCCCGGACGACGACCGTGTCTCCATTGACGCCAAAGGATACGCCGGTGATGCGTATTTCGGCCGGTTCTTCTGGGACACGGAAATGTATATGCTTCCCTTCTATATCTACACCGATCCTGAACGCGCCCGGACGCTCGTTGATTTCAGGGTGCAGACATTGCCCGGCGCCTGCGAGAATGCCAAGGCATACGGCTATTCCGGCGCACGATACGGATGGGAATCGGATGATCGCGGGACGGAGTGCTGTCCGAACTGGCAGTACCGCGATCACGAGATCCACATCACTGCGGATGTCGCGTATGGATTTCTCCACTATGCACGCGGTACCGGAGATGAAACCTATTTGAAGGGTCCGGCAGCCAAGGTGCTGGTTGAGACCGCACGCTACTGGCTTGACCGCATCGATTATCGGGAAGGAGATGGATATCCGAGCCTGCTGGGAGTAATGGGTCCGAACGAGTACACGCCGATCAGCCACAACAACGCCTATACGAACCGCGTTGTCCGCCTCTCATTGGAAATGGCCGCGCAATATGGGCAATCCGGCGGAGCCACCCCTGAGGAGTGCGAACGGTTCCGATCAGTCGGAACATCCCTGCCCGTTCCTCGGGCCAAGGACGGTGTGCTTGTATTGCAGTGCGATGATTTCGACCGCCTGGCCGATCCGCAGTTTGACCGGATATGGCGCGACCGCTCCAAGGGATATTACAGCAGTGCAGGACAGGAACATGTGTACCGCTCGAAGGCTCTCAAGCAGGCGGATGTCCTCATGCTGATGATGCTGTTTCCACAGGAATTCAGCGACACCGAGGTACGCCGCGCATGGGACTATTATCTGCCGCTGACCACCCACGATTCATCCTTGTCGGCCGGCGTACATGCGATCATCGCAGCCCGTCTGGGCTTGAAGAAGGAGATGTGTGAATTCTGGAAAAAGACATCGGGGCTGGACGTTGACTTTGCACATGGCGGCGCAGGCAACGGCATTCATATCGCCAACGCCGCCGCCACATGGATGGTGGCTGTCTTTGGATTCGCCGGACTGTCAAGCGCCATGCATGCGGACCATATGGAACTGAAACCGCAACTGCCGGATACCTGGTCGCGGCTCGCATTTCCGCTGACGTGGAAGGGATGCCAGGTATCCATCGATATCCGCAGGGACAAGGTGGTGGTGCGAAACACGGGTACAAAGCCGATAACGGTAACCGTCAAGGATCATGCGGCGCCCCTGCCTGCAGGAGGGGAGCACGTGTTCCCGAATGCATGAGTCATGGCACTATCCCACGAAACGCAGGTGTCATATTCTCGATTTCAGCGCGGTGTATTTTCAATTTCAGCGCAATCTCCCGCCAATGGCTGACAATGCGCCCAATCTTCGTGACAGTTTCTTTTGCCTGTGGCATTTTTACACGAAATTGAGGCGCAACTGACAAGGCCAGATCAATATTCAGGGAATTATCGGACGTGGAGATGTTCAGGGCTAGACCGTGTCCACCGGGATTCGGGTTAATATCATAGGCAGGAGAAAGCTTCCATCCTTGCGGTGTCAGAAGGAAACCATGATTACGCAGGTGGTCATCGGTATTCGAAATGGCAATATTGAAGACAATCCTCCGCCATAATTCTTCCAAGTCCTCATTTGGACTTGCTCCGTGCTGAATGATGAATTGAGCCAGGTCAAGATAACTGCATTCCGTGGCATTATTATCTCCATCAGTCCGCCCGAGCAATGTCATCGCTGATGCAAAATGAATGCGTTTATCTTTTTTGCGGTCGAAGCGTTTGGTCAAAAACGTACTTCCATTCCGGGAGAATTTTTCAATTCGGCATTCTGGAAGATTCAAGCCTGACTGTCTGGCCAATTCATGCGCGACCATTTCCCATGCTCCGATATTGCCTGTGTCTGCGCGGCTGGGGAATTTGGCGATCCATAGATTACTGTCCTTATCCATGATGTTCGCCTTGGGACGGGCTCCACCCAGAGATGAACCGGGCGCCAGAAGCATTGTAAGCCATTTTTCGTGTTCGCTGTCTGACAGTGATTCTTCCTCATAATGGCGGCAAGCCGACTCAAGTTCGCGCAAGGAAGTCCAAGGGGGAACAGGCAACTCTGAGTCATGATTGACAAACTTGCCGGCCTCTTCCAGCTTGAACCGGAGCGCGCCCATCCTGGTCTCGTCGTGAACTTCCAGCAGATAGTCTGCCTCCGTCAATTGCCGGATCGTACGGCCTTCCTGGCGCGCCCTTATAGCTTCACGCCGCCGCATAAGCTGACGACCCCATCGGTCCGGAGAGGAGTCAAGAAAGATGCCAAAATTGCTCTTGGTGGAATCCAGATATTGCCTGCCAGGATAAAGCTGCAAATCCGGATCCAGCATTCGTGCCGATGACGATTTGAGCCAAGATGGAGCAAACTCGAAGGAAAAAATCTCCTTGCCCCGTGTTGATTGCGCATTTAAACATCCCATCAGGACAGGACTTCCCCATTCCGGCCAATGTGCATATGCATATATATTTTTTGAGGTGCCGCTCATGGCTTAACCTTTTTGGGTGCTCGTTGGCGAAGAGGTAAATTCAGATCCATAAGCTTCCGCCCAAGTTCATCATCGGCGGCAACTTTCAAAAGGTCTTTCTCCAGGCTCAGAGCAACTAAAACCTGAACATAGCTTCCCAGCGATACCGAAGGCGAGCCTTTCTCAATCATCGTCAGGGTTGGACGACTGATTCCGGCACGCTCAGCCTGAAGCGACGAAGAGATATTCCGCCGGAGCCGGGCCAGCCTGATATTTTCGCCAAGGGTTTCAAGGATAGATATGGTCTTGGGAAAAAGCGCGACTCTTTTCTGTCTCATAGCAACCTCCATTTAGTGTCTTTGTTTCACACTTCTTTGCTTTAAGCATATGCAAATTTTTCCGGACGTTTGGAATTCTGGATTCTTTTTGGGTTGCTGGCAAAGCCCACCTTAAGAAATTTCTAGTTACTAATGCTAATTACATTTACTCTTATATGTATATTTATCAAATATATTTAACATTATATTTGATTTTTCAAAGATTGAAAAATGTGAAGCGGATTGATTTCTTTGCCGCACAACCGGCTTCCCGTCTCAATACCCGCATGACTTCCAGTATCATCTTCTGTCAATTGCGGAAATTGAGAGGGAAACTCGGGTTTGTCCTATTTCACTTGATTCATGCTCCATCTCCGGCTACCTTTCCGCCGATATGAAAATCAAAACTCCCGCCAATTTTTTATAAAACAATGGGATGTCGTGTCACATTTTCATTTCCCATACGAACAATATGTGAGAACTTTAAACGAAGGAATGCTATTCCATGGTTGAAAACAAATCTGGAGAAGAAGCACTTTTAAAGGAAGTCATGCGCTTCCAGGAGACGCTTACCAGCTATGCATATGGCCTGCTGCGGGACTGGAGCCTCGCGCAGGATGCATTCCAGGAGGCCTTGGTCGCCATCCACAGGAACAGCGATACTTTCAAACCCGGATCGAACGCCTTCGCCTGGGCACGCCAGATAGTGCGGAACAAGGCCGTGGACATCATCCGTTCGCGAGTCCGGGAGAAAACATTTGTGGACAATGAGCTTCTCTCGCTCGTGGACACAGCGTTCGAGGAAAATTTCACCGGGCAGTCCTTTGCTGAACTGGATAATAGGAAACGCGCGCTCCAGAAATGCATGGAGGCGTTGAGTCCTGCTTACCTCGGGCTCCTTCTCGGCTTCTACAGGGACCGCTGTTCCTGCGAGAAACTTGCGGATATGAACCTGAAAAGTACGGATAACATTCGTCAGCTGCTGTCCCGTATCCGCAAATCGCTCCGTACTTGTGCAAAACAGCATATGGACATCTCCGGAGAAACCGCATGAGCCAGACAGACCATGAAAAACTTTTCGACGATTATCTTTCGGACTGCATGAGCGCCGACGGAATGAAGGAACTCAAGCTCCTTCTCCGGGACGACAGAAATGCCCGAGCCGAATTCGCCAGATATGTAAATGAGACCAGCCTGATGGTATCTGTCGGCGGCCTGATCAGCGAACGGAATGCCCTGCGCATGAAACCCCATATCGGCACCGGGGACACCGTCATCACCATCCAGAAAATCATACAGGACGCCAGGAAAAAAGAACGCAGGAGCAATGCCGGCGCCTGGTGGTGGGCGCTGGCTGCGAGTTTCGCAATTGTGGTCGGTGGACTCTGGTTCTGGAACGGGAAGGACAAATCGGGGACGCTTCCGGTGTCAATCGCATCCCTGGCCGACAAGCATGGGAACGTCACGCTGGAGAGAAACGGGGATCTTTTTAATATTGCCAAAGGAGCCCCTCTTTATGCGGGCGACGGCATAAGGACGGAAAATGGCAGCCGGGCAGTCGTCAAGTATCCAGACTCCACAAGGCTTGAAGTCGCCGCCAACTCAACGATCACTCTCCAGCCAGCAATCAGTAGGCAGGGAACAGGGGACAGAGGACAGAAGGCAGACGACAGAGGTCCGGGGTCGGAGGTCGGGGGACAAAAGGCGGAGGTCAGAGGTCAGAGGTCAGTGGTCAGTGGCCAGCAATCAGAAGGCAGAGGGCAAAGATCAGAGGTCGGAGGACAAATGGAGGAGAGAGGTCAGGCATCCGCCCCTCGGTCTACAGCCTATAACTTAAAACCTATAACCTATAACTTAAATTCTTCAAAGATCGTCCAGATAGCAGGAGGAACACTCTTTGCGAATGTCGCGAAACAGCCTGAAGGATTGCCGATGGTGTTCCAGAC
>JBAQUG010000145.1:0-15479 GCA_049297395.1 Victivallales bacterium
CTTGAAACGGTTCGATCAGTATGGCGGTGTCAAGGCCGGTCCATCTGCCGCTGCCAGCGGATTCTTCCGGCTGGAGAATCTGAATAACCGGTGGTGGTTCATCACACCGGAGGGGAATCGCTTCCTCCTGATCGGCGTGGATGCGGTTTACCACGACGAGAGTGGCTATCAGATGCCCCTGTTCAAGTCCCCGGGAATTACTGGCGTCGTGCGCGACGTTTTTACGGAATTGCCGGATCGGAAACTGTTTCCCGGGGCGTACAATCATTATTTCGGAGATGGACGCGTGAGCTTTCTCCTCGCCAACCTGCAGCGGAAGTATGGCTCCGTCTTCGACCAGAAATGGGCAGATGTGACTCGCAGGCGCCTGCTGGACTGGGGGTTCAACTCCCATTCCAAATGGAGTCGTCATGGGAGGCTGAGGCTGCCGTACATAACAGTGCTTGGACCATCCGGCGCCAGGCGGATTGACTGGGCCGTGGATCCGTTCGATCCTGGGTTCCCCCTGGCGGTCGAAAACGGGGTTAAGAAGTTGGCAAAAGACGATCCGTGGCTGGTGGGGCATACGTTTGAGAGTGAAACCGGATGGAATTCCACCATCGTGCAAAAGGCGCTGCGGGGAAATTCAGGCTGCGCGGCCAAGAAGGCTGTCATTGATTTTCTTGCCAGCCGATACAAGCAGGATCTGGGCAGGGTCAACGCCCTTTTGAATGTGAACGCGGGCAGCTTTGCTGAACTGACAGATCTGGTCGTCGACAAGCCGGAACTGCCGGCGCAGGATGTCAGCGACTTCATTCGCCTGGCCTCGTACCAGTATTACAAGATCGCCAGCCAGATCATCAGGAAACATGATCCTAATCACCTGCTCCTGGGTTCATCGCTGGATCCCGGCACATGGCAGAGTTCGGAGGAATGGGCGACGGGCGGCGCAGAGTTTCTCGACGCGTTGAGCTTCGACACCTACGCCGGCACTCCTGATTGGATTCGTCCGTACAGGAAGTATGGCAAACCGATTTTGCTGCTGGAGTTTTCATTTTACGCCGCCGGACGCGGGATGCGTGGGCTTAGCAAGTTACTGCCTGACCAGAAAACACGGGGGCTGCATTATCGTTACCAGGTGGAACAGCTGGCGGCGAACCCCCTGATGGTCGGTTTCGGCTGGTTCATGTATTATGACGAACCCGTCGGCGGCCGTTCCTTGGACGGCGAAGATTTCAACAATGGGCTGCTGAATCTGTGCGACCAGCCTTATACGGAGATGATCGGGGAAATGAAGAAAACCAATCGGCGCATGTACGGAATCCACTCGGGACAGGTGGAGCCGCTGACTCCTTACTCGGAGATGCTTGAAGAGATGAAAAAACAGATGAAACCGGCATCCCGCGAAAGTCTGAATGAGGACAAAAGACCATGACACCCCAATACCACGCTGATTGGTTCAAGCATTGAAAAACAATCTCAATTAAGGAGTATACGCAATGGCCAAGGCTGCTGAATCCGATCTTTCCGTGATGTCGCAATGGGTGAAAGCCAAGCTTGCTGCTCACCCATTTGAAAAACAGATGCGATGCCCGATGCTGAAGGTCGCACGACAGGATTTTATCTATAGCCCTTGCACTTTGCGACGCTCGCTTGCAAACAGCCCAATGACCATCGGCAAAAAGACATATACCCGAGGCGTTGCCACGCACGCGGAAAGCATAATAGAAGTGACGCTTCCGTCGGCAGGTGATTTTTTCAAGGCCGAGATCGGGCGCGACCAGAACCAAACCGTAGTCGAAAGTGCTGGCAACATACAATTTGTGGTTGAGGTCGGAGGCGAGGAAGTTTTCAGGTCAGAGGCGATACACGGCGGGGAATCACCTATTCCGATAAGCATTCCGTTGAATGGCGCGGGTGACTTCGTTCTCCGCGTTACCGGTGACTATTACTGGGGGCATGCCAACTGGGCCAATGCCCAGGTGCTACTCAAAGATGGCCAATCCCTTTGGCTTGATGATCTGCCGTTCTCCGGTGCGTTTCCGGAGCTTTCCGGCAAACCGCCGTTCTCATTTGTTTATGACGGAAAAAGTTCGCGGCAATTGCTTGACGGTGTTGCTCCGCGCGTACTGACCGAGCGGCTTGACGACTCACGATGCAAACAGATTTTGATTTATGTTCTTCCCGAAACAACTCTGGAAGTGCGATGTGAAGCGATAGTTTATAAAGACTATCCTGCCGCGGAATGGGTGGTCTATTTTAAGAACAATGGCGAAATTGATACGTCGATCATCCAGGACATCCGCGCCCTTGACATGGTTGTCAATCATGCAGACGGCGAAGGCGAACTTGTCCTCAATTATGCACTTGGAAGCAACAACACAGCGGAAGATTTTGCCCCGAAAAAGATTACCCTTGACCCTAATTTCGATAAGACATTTGCGGCTGACAACGGACGCCCCTCCTCACGATCCCCGGACGGCGTGATGCCATTCTTCAACATTCAAGGCAATGGCGGCGGGATAATAGCGGCGATTGGCTGGACCGGCCAATGGTCCGCCGATTTTAAACGCAATGGAGGCAAATCGCTGGCCGTTCAGGCGGGCATGGAACTGACGCGGCTGAAGCTGCATCCTGGCGAAGAAATCCGTACCCCTCGGATTTTGCTCCTGTTCTGGAGAGGCGATTGGCTGCATGGGCAGAATATGTTCCGAAGTTTCATATTGGATCATTGCACGCCGCGTCCTGGCGGCAAACTGCTTCAGGCGCCGATTGCGCAGCTCAGTTTCGGCACCGTGCCAGCGAAAGAACATCTCAGGAGGATCGAAGTTCTCAAGGATGTTCCCTTTGAATATTATTGGATCGACGCCGGATGGTATGGCGACTGCAAAGTGACGCAGCAGTGGTATTCGCAGGTTGGATCATGGAAAGTAAATCCCACGCTTTACCCGGACGGACTGAAACTGATCAGCCGGGCCGCAAAAAAAGCCGGCAGGAAGCTTATCGTATGGTTTGAGCCGGAACGGGTCTATAAAGGAAGCGAGCTTTACAACGAGCATCCCGGCTGGCTGCTCGGTAAAGACGCGACGTGGCGGCAAGGCCTAGGGCTGGAAAACTGGCAGGAAAATTCGTTGCTTGATTTGGGTAATCCACAGGCCAGGCGATGGATAACCGACCGAATCTCGCAAATAATCGACCAGGAAGGTATCGATCTCTATCGGCAGGATTTCAACATAGACCCTCTTAAGTATTGGCGGAACAACGACGAGCCGGACAGAGAGGGGATTACCGAAATCCGCTACGTGGAAGGTCTCTACGCATTTTGGGATGAATTGCTCCGCTGCCATCCGAATCTGATAATTGACAACTGTTCAAGCGGTGGAAGAAGAATCGATATCGAGATGGCCAGACGCAGCATTCCCTTATGGCAAAGCGACCTCCAGTGCTCGCCGTATTACAGCCCTCTGGGCAGTCAGGCCCAGACCCTCGCACTGAGCTATTGGCTGCCATTGCACAGCTGCGGCTGCCGCGAAGCAGGAGATACCTATGACTTTCGAAGTGCATTAAGCAGCAATATAATCGCTTGCTGGGTCGGCATCGAAGATCCGAATTTTCCGGTTGAATGGGCAAAACGGATGGTCGATCAGGCAATTGCCGTCCGGAAATTCTTTTATGGTGATATTTATCCAATTACCGAATACAGCCTCTCGGAGGAAGTCTGGCTGGCATATCAGTTGGACCGTGATGACCTCGGGGAAGGTGTGATCATGGCATATCGACGGGCAAAATGCCCATACGCCTCGGCTGAGTTGAAACTCCACGGACTTCTGAACGATATGGAATACTCGATACAAAACTGGGATACGGGTGAAGAAAACACCTGTACGGGGCAGCTCCTTATGGAAAAGGGCCTAACCGTAACTTTTACCGGTTCGCCGGATTCGACCATCATCGGTTACAAGAAGAGGACGCATCCGTCCAAAATATTTTTGGAACCGGAGCCGTCATGACAGAACCTGCACACATTAAAAAAAAGGCTTCCCGTTGGTTGGGAAAAACATGGGAAAAACGTTCGTCAAAATGGTGAAAATATCCATTTCAGACTACCTTCGAGACTACCTTGGGAGTCGTGCAGAAATAACTTTGACATTTGGCGGAATTCCAGCCGCCTATCACGTTGCTCAATCGTCAAACACCTTCAGATATTCTCCTTTTTCGCGCCATGATAATCAATCCAAAATCTTCGCCAGCGATGATTAAATAAATTGGACGATATCGCCATATTGTTGGATTTGCTTCCCATTGCAAACATCCTAATACTGGACTATAATAATCATAGGAGCAAACAAGATATGAAGAATGAAGACATCTCCATCCCTTTCCGGTGTTTTTACAGGAAAAACAGGCTGCCGCATTGCCTGACAGGAAGCATGCCATTCACACTGGTAGAGCTCCTGGTGGTGATTGCGATCATCGCAATCCTGGCTGCGATGCTGCTGCCGGCGCTGAAGAATGCGAAGGATATGGCCACCAGTTCTGTCTGCACAGGCAATCTGCGGCAGATTGGGATGACCTGGGCATTCTATGCCACTGACTACAACGACCATGTCCCTGTGCCTCACGACGATTGGCGGGCGGTATGCGCGTGGACCCCGCAAACCCCCACCGGCGTTGGCATGCTGATCCGCGCCGGGTATCTGCTGCCAAGACCAGGAACGAATCCTGATACCGATCTCAATGCTTATGTGTCTGCGACGCCGCGCCCAATCCTTGACTGCCCAAAATCGGAAAGCATCTTTAAAAAAGCCTGGTGGAGTGTCGTTTGGAGCACATACGTAGTGGATTACAGGAATGGGAGATACCGGTCGACTGCGAATCCCTGTTACTGGTGGGTGGACGGAAAACTGACGCGGATGAACAGCTCCAGGGCGCAGGTGTCATGCTGGTATAATCCAACTCTGGAGCCGCTCCATTCCCAAGGCGCCAACGTCCTCTATGCCGACGCTCACGTTGGCACCCCTGGGCGGACGCGTACAGGTGCTGCCATAAGCGGCATCAACATGAGCCTCTGCGATGGCTATTAACCGTGGATGCCTGGAAGGTGAAAATAAATTAAGCAGAGTTTTTGCACTCGCTCCAAGGTCATACGTTTTTACAACTACCTCAGAATAGGAAAGGGAGTTTTCAAGATGCGAATAACCAGTGTGACATGGATGTCAGGTTTGCTTATGCTTCTTCCTGTGTGTGCGGTGACCGCCGTGGATTGGCAGGAGATGAAGAAAAACTACGAAAATACCAGCGCCGCTCTTTTGAAAACCGGACTGCGAACCGCGCCCTACATGTGGACGAGCTCCGGCACGGCCTGGGTTGCGGATCCACGCCCTGCGCTGGGAATCGGGGTGCATGGCTTCAACCAGGAGCAGGCAGACCTGATACGGAGCGCAGGCATTCACATGGTGCGTCGGACGCTGTATTGGAACGTAATTGAGAACACCGAGCGTCCCGGTATCTACGCCCCGAAGGCGCTGGCGGCCATGGATGCGGACATCGCAATCCTGCTCCGCAATGGCATGGAGCCGCTGATCATTGTCCACGGCAATCCTCCGGGCGTCAACTATGCCAATAGGGTGGAGAGCTATAAACGCTGTGCCTCCTTCATGGAGTTTGCCGTCAAGCGCTGGCCCGAGGTGCGTTATTGGGAATTATTCAACGAAATGGATGGCGCTTTCACAGATCTCTTCGGAGCCGGGGTTAAGCCCGAAGTGCCCATGCGCCAGAGGGGCATCATGTACGCAGAGATGCTCAAGCTCGTAACCCCGGCGATCAAGAAGGCCAATCCAGCGGCCTTGATCCTTACCGGCGGAATGACCGATTGCAGCGAGTTCCCCTGCGGCATTTATGAGGGCGGCGGACGCGGGTATTTCGACATCATGAACCTGCACACCTATGGTGTTCCGCTGCCGTGGGCGTTCGTCCAGCGCGGCTTCACCCTGCGTGCCGTCATGGATGCCAACGGCGACAGTGACAAGCCGCTGTGGAACACGGAATTCGGCGTCGACGCCGGTTCCCTCACCCAGGCCTGGGGTCTGACCAAGGAGGCAAATCCCGGCGACTATTTCGACCGTGTCCAGAAAGAGATGATCTCGGAGTGCATTGAGTTCAATACCCGCACCGGGCTGTACCAGGCCATCTTCCCCTACCAATTATTTGCCAAAAATGAGGGTGACCGGGAACTCGTCGGCCAACTGGACTTCGGACCGGGCCGGAGCCAGGACGACTTCGGCTTTGGTCTCCTGCGTGCCGACGGACGGACGCCGCGACCGGCCTTCCAGTGGCTGCAGGAACGAGAGAGCCATGCCCCCCCGGCTCAGGAGGCCTGGGCCGTGCTGGCGATTCAGACGGCCGACGGCAAGCCGCTCACCCGCGGCCTTTGCCTAAGTCCGTATCCGGCCAGCGTGGAACTCACGCCCGGGCAAAAGCTTTTAAAGGTGGATCTGCGTCCTTCTGCGTCCAAGGAGAAGATTCTGCACCGGAACGGCAAGCCGTTCTTCCCTCTGGGGTTCGTCTTCGGCATTAGTGATTCGGATTTGAAGGCCGTCAAGGCGCTTGGCATGAACAGTGTGCATTCCGAATATTCCGCAGCCAAGCTGTTCCCCGCCGGAACTGACTCGGTGGACAAAGCCGCACTGTCCGAAATTCATGAGCGCCACCGGCGCATCGCCGCCAGCGGCCTGACTTTCTTCCCGCTGCTGACCGGACATTATCTGCCGGCCTGGCTCCACAAGGCCGCCGGCGGCCCCCCCAGGGATCTGGCCGGCGGCAAGATCGGCCTGTGGTTCAATCTCAGTTTGCATGACCCGGTCTTTCTGGACTTCTTGCACCGCTATTGGAAGCTGATCGCCACCGAAGCGGGGAACGACCCCAATGCCTACGCCTTTGTCAACTGGAACGAAGCCGGCTACGGCCTGGACGCCACACCCTCCGCGCTCCGCGACTTCCGCTCGGCCATGCAGCGGGATTACGGCACCATGGATGTCTTCAACAAGGCGATGGACACCCATTTTACAACCTGGGACGCCATTCAGCCGCCCCGGACGCCCGATGAAAACCGTGCCTATTGGTATCAATGGGTCTGCTTCCACCAGCGGAGTTTCGCCGACTTCTTTGCCGGGGAACGACGTTTCTTCAAGACCTTCGCGACTGCCGCCCGACTGTCCGGCAAGAATCCGGCCACCGTCCTGAACTACGCCCTCCACTGCAACAACATCCCGCTCCAGGCCGAAGGGCAGGACATCTACGGATGCGACATGTACAACGGCTCCATCTTCCAGTTCCGCAACAGCATGGAAGCAGCACGCAGCCTGTCCGGCGGCGGTCCGGCCATCTCCTACGAGACACGCCCCCAGGTCGGCCTGAAGCCGTTCAATCCCGGTCTGGCCACCCTGCAGCTCGTGTCACAGATCATCGGCGGCTGCCGGGGCATGTTCTTTTTCAATTGGGACGCCAACAACAAGGAGCACGGCTTCAACAACGACATCGCCACGCCTCCGCCTGTCCGGGCGGAACTGGCCAGGCTATTCCAATTGATCAACGCCAATCAGCCTGCATTCGCCTCAGCCAGGCCGCAGGCGGAGATTGCGGTGCTGGTCTCCAACCCGGCAACCATCCATTACGGCACCGGACCGGTTCCGGCGGAACGCGACGAGTACACAAAGCGTCTTTCCCAGACCTATGACCTCCTGCGCAACCAGCACTTCGCAGTTGATTTCATAGCCGACTCCCAGCTTGATTCACGCCTGTCCGGCTACCGCCTCCTGGTACTTCCCAGCCTGTCAATCCTCGATTCCGCCGGACTGGCCGCACTGGAGCGGTTCCGTCAGCATGGAGGCAAGCTCATAGCCTTCGGCGATGCACTGTCCCGCGACGAACGGTTCACGCCGATTCCACCGCCGCCCGTTCTCGGACTGAGCTCCCGCGCCCCGGCCCCCTGGGACCGTGGTATGATGCGGCTGGTGGAAGCAGTTCCGGAACTGGCTCCTTGGTTCCGGACTGAACTGACGGTGCAGAAACCTGAAATCGTAAACCCCGCGCCGCCGGCCGCCAAGCCGCTGGTCCCCGGAGAGACATTCAAGACCAAGGACGATGGAGTTCCTCTGGTCGCCAACATGGATGCCAATCCGTCCGTCCTGCTCGTGGCCGACGGCGCTGTGCTCTACTGCGCATTTGACTCGATTTACAGCGAAGGGCTGAGCCGGCTTCTTGGCGGAATCCTGGAGACAAAACTCGGATTGCGCCGGGAAATCAGCGTCCACCGCGACAGCACTGAGGCAATTGAGGTATTGACGGCCCGGACTGTCGGTGCCGATGGGCGTTCCTGCTACTGGTTTGCCAATGCCGGACCGCAGGGAGGATCATGGGCCGCAGTCCTGGCCGATGGATTCAACGGCAAATTGACCAGTCTTGCCGGCACCGGCACCTATGAAGTTAAAAACGGTGCATTCACTCTTGCGCTGCCAGCCTACGGCTATGATGTGCTGACAGCCACAAATCAAGGAGACAAGCCAAATAACCAAATCCCGTGAAGCGTCTTCCTGCATGCACCGAGGACGGAGCGAGAAAGCTGGCAACAATCAGGTGGAATCAACTTTCATCAATTATACGGACTAATGAGAGGATGTGTTCATGAGCATTTCAGTTAAGAAAACGGAAGAATATGATGTAATAGTTGCGGGGGCTGGCCCCGCAGGGATCGGTGCGGCATTGACTGCTGCCAGAAATGGAGCGAAAACTGCGCTTATTGAAACGCATGGCTGTCTGGGCGGTGTTTGGACGGCAGGGCTGCTTTCCTGGATTTTCGAGGCCGATAATCCAGGGGTGGCATCCGAGATTGCTGCCGAGTTGGCAATGATGGGGGCGAACAATGGTCCGAACCGGAAGACCTACAGTTATGACATCGAATCCATGAAAGTCCTGCTTGAACGGCTCTGCATTGTGGCTGGAGTCAAGATCAGGCTCTTTACTGGCGTCGTCGACGCAGTTGTTGAGGAAAGATGCCTGAAAGGTGTCATTACTGAGTCAAAGTCAGGACGTGAGCAGTGGCCTGCCAGATGTTTCATTGATTGTACTGGCGATGGCGATCTCGGCGCTGCCGCTGGCAATGCATTCGACCTTGGCGGTCCAAATGGCGAAGTTCAGCCTGGAACTCTTATGGGGTTGATTGCGGTCAAGGATATCTCGCTCTTGAAGGATTATATTTCCTTTCTTGAAGAGAAGGGAATGTGGGAACATCACAGGATTTGCCAGGAAAATCTGCTACTTGATTTTAGCCGCTTCGGATACAATCCATCTTACATGCAACCATCGGTTTTCCATGTCCGCGACAATGTTTGTGCAATCATGTTCAATCACCAATATAAACTGTCCGCGATCGACGCGGATTCCTTGACAGATGCCACCATCAGCGCCCGCTCCGAGATATACAGGATCGTAGAAGGACTACGTACTCTTGGCGGACCATGGGAGGGAGTTACCCTTGTCGCCTCTGCCGAACAAATAGGTATCCGTGAAGCACGTCGTCTGCATGGGCTCTATACTCTTTGCGTCGATGATCTCATTGCTGGAACCAAGTTTCATGATGGTGTCTGCACCTGCAGTTTCTGTGTCGATGTACATTCTCCTGATCCTACAAAAGACAAAGGATTAAGTCACAAAGGCATCAAGGTTCATCCTTATCAAATCCCTTATCGGGCATTGGTGGCGAAAGACGTCAATGGACTATTGATGGCAGGCCGCTGCATAAGTGGCGATTGGCTGTCGCATGCAAGCTATCGCGTCACAGGAACTGCGGTCGCGCTTGGCGAAGCCGCAGGCCGTGCCGCCGCCTTTTGTGCCGTAAACAAAAAACTTCCACACGAAGTTTCTTGGCGAGATGTCAGCATTTGAGAGTAATTGGAAAACGGTGGAGGACGGAAGGATAAAAAATGACTCGGACACTCGGTCACTATGCATCTTGAAAACTCTTGCCGTAGCAATCCAATCGGCAATGAAGGAATTTAAAAACATCAGGTTTCAAAAAACAAAGGAGAAGATACACATGCCTTCCCAGGCTCAGACAGGTGCAGTTATGCGAAGTAAATTAATCGTGATGGATAAGTCGCGGACAAAAGAACTATGGCTGGGAATACCGGGGATTGAACGGACGAAGCGGGGACGGCTGATCGTGGTCTGGTTTTCGGGTGGTGACAAGGAACCGCATGAGGAGAACCGGATTTACATGCAGACAAGCGACGACGACGGGGTGAGTTTCAGCGATCCGGAAATTGTCATTGAAAAGCCGGGAGTTACCCGGGTATATGATCCATCGCTTTGGTTCGATCCTCAGGGGGTGCTGTGGATGATCTATAATCAGAGCAACATGGAAACTCAGAAACATTGCGTGTGCGCCATCCAGTGCGCCGACGCCGATGCCGGGAAATTGAAGTGGAGCAAGGAGCGGATCCTGGGTTTTGACGTAGATCACAGTTTTAATATGAACAAGCCGCTGGTGCTGCAAAATGGGGACTGGCTCATGCCGGTAACCTGGTATCCGGAGCCCGTGAAGTGGTGGTTTACCGTCGGAGCAGAGCTGCAAGGTGCGGGCATATCTGCGGACCAGGGCAGAACGTGGAAGCTGTACGGGGATGTCAAAGCTCCTGACTGGGCATTGGAAGGCATGTTCATGGAACGCGCCGATGGCACGGTGGTCATGTATATCCGTTCGGGTGGAGGGAGGATCAGCCAAAGTATCTCCAAGGATCACGGACGGACATGGTCGGCAAGCGAGTCGACGGAAATCGTGAACCCCGGATCGCGGTTCTTTATACGTAAAATGCCAAGCGGCAAGTGGCTGCTGATCAACACGCCTGTCGCAAATGAGCGGAAAAGCATGTACGCGTATCTGTCAGGTGACGAAGGGCGGACCTGGTCGAAGGGTCTGCTCCTGGATGAACGTGCCGGAGTATCGTATCCGGACGCGGCAATCACGGAGGATGGGACAGTGTATGCGGTGTATGACCGTGATAGGTACGGGGCGCTGGAAATCCTGATGGCGGTGTTTACGGAGAAGGATATCATCTGAAAAAAATGGAGTCCGAAAATATGATTTGCAAGCGGAAATTATTAGAAGCCCTGAAAGAAGCCGGCGTTGTGGCGGTGGTGCGCGCCGATGAGCCAGGGGATCTGATTGATGTAAGTAAGGCGCTGTGTCATGGTGGAGTGAAATTCATCGAGATCACGTTGACTGTCCCCGGCGCGTTGTCTGTGATCGAAAAAGCGGTCAAGGCATTGGGAAACGATGAAGTATATATCGGGGCGGGCACCGTGCTCGATGCCGAAACCGCGAGGCTTGCGATTCTCACAGGAGCAAGTTTCATCATATCGCCTGTGTTTCGCCCGGACGTGATCGCCATGTGCAGACGTTACGATGTAGCGGTCATGCCGGGGGCGATGACGCCGACTGAAGTTCTCAATGCCTGGGAAGCCGGTGCGGATGTCGTGAAAATATTTCCTGCCGGTGTTGGCGGACCGCAGTTTTTCAAGGATATGAAAGGGCCGTTCCCCCATATCGAAATCATGCCTACCGGCTCGGTCAGCCGTGAGACGGCGCCGCTGTATATCAAGGCGGGGGCATGCGCTGTCGGCGTTGGCGGCGAGTTGGCGGGCAAAGCACTGATCGCAGCAAAGGATTATAAGACAATAACCAGGAATGCACAGGATTTTATCGGGATTGTCAGAATAGCACGAAATAAATAAGAACGGAGCGGCAGTATGGATGAATCAAGGCATGCGGTGTTTTTCGGTGAATTGCTGATGCGCCTGGCGACCAGGAGATACGAACGATTTGCTCAGGCCCGTGAGCTTGAGATCGGCTACACAGGCGCGGAAGCGAATGCAGCTGTCTCAATAGCGAATTTTGGATTGCGGGCATCTGTTGTTTCAGTTGTTCCGGACACTGATATCGGACAGGCCTGCATCAATTCATTGCGTCAGTTCGGTGTGAATACTGATTATATAATCCGGGGCGGCAGACGTCTCGGTACATTCTATCTGGAAACCGGCGCATCCCAGCGGCCTTCAAAAGTGATATATGACCGGGAGGCAAGTTCAATCACCGGACTTAAACCAGGGCAGATTGACTGGGACAAGGTCTTTACAGGGAAAAGCTGGTTCCACTGGTCCGGCACCGCACCGGCATTGAGCGACGGCATGGCCGCGACGACAAAAGAGGCCTGCGCAGCTGCAAAAAAGAAAGGTCTGACTGTCAGTTGCGATCTTAACTACCGCCGCAAGCTCTGGACTCCTGAGAATGCCCGGAAAACCATGACCGACCTTATGCAATATGTCGACGTGCTCATTGGAAACGAGGAAGATTCCGCGCTGGTGCTCGGAGTGGAGGCCAGAGGTGTTGATGTGCATAAGGGTGCAATTGATGTTGAACGGTACAGGGAAGTCGCGTCGGAGCTGCATCGGCGCTTTGGATTCAAGTATGTCGCCACGACGCTGCGTGAGAGCATCTCGGCCTCCGAGAATGGCTGGTCGGCGCTGCTTTCCGACGGTGAAAAATGTTATGCAAGCAGACGATATGGTATTTGGATTGTGGACCGGGTCGGCGGCGGTGATTCATTTTCCGGAGGGCTTGTTTACGGCTTGCTTAGCGGCATGAACTGCCAGGATGCCGTCGAGTTTGCCGCAGCTGCATCCTGCCTGAAGCATTCAATTCATGGAGATCTCAACCAGGTGTCCAAGGAAGAAGTGATGGCGCTTGTGGACGGGGACGGTTCAGGACGGATCCAACGCTGAAACAAGCAGCCGCCACAGGTGCATCAATGAGCAAAGGAGGACATGATGCTCGAAAAACTGAAAAAACGCATCCATGGGAAGGCGCTGGATAATTCTGCCGCGCCGGTGCTGCTTGTCGCCTTTGGCGACAGCGTCACGCAGGGCTGCATGCGGAATTATATCGATCACGAAAATATCTACCATAACCAGCTCAAGCGCCTGCTCGAGTCTGCCTATCCGAAAACAACGTTCAGCGTCATCAACGCCGGCGTCGGGGGGGAATCCGCCGCAGGCGGGATTGTACGTCTTGAACGCGATGTCATACGCCATGCGCCGGACCTTGTTCTCATCGGCTTCTGTCTGAACGACGCATGTGCCGGGAAGGATGCCATCCCCCTCTTCCGGCAGCGCATCGAGACAATCCTGCACGAAGTGCGGAACAGGACGGAAGCGGACATAATTATACTTACGCCGAACTTCATGGCGTCGCACGACAATCCGAACATAGAGGAAGTGTGGAGGGAAAAGGCGATGGACACCATCATTGCCTGCCAGAACGACGGCACGCTTGCAGCATATGTGGCGGAACTGCGCGGCATCGCCCGGCGCAACGACATTGCGCTGGCCGACATATACGCCGAATGGGAAGCGATGGAAAAGCGCGGAGAGGATACGACGGCGCGGCTCTGCAACGGTCTTAATCATCCGGATGCGGCCGGGCATACCATCATCGCGGAAACGATAATAGGCCTCATACGGGCGGATGGTACATACGTAAGGGGTGAAGCAACGAAGGTAAATATTCATTGAACCATGTTCGTTCAGTGAATATTTATTTCTGTACGGCTCCTATGGCTTTAACCTGGGGAACCGGTGCGGGTTTGCCGTTATCTGCCTGCGGTAGCACAGCGGCTTGAGCCCTGTAAAACGCCGGAAATGTTCGGAAAACCTGGAAGGATCATCATATCCGGTACGCTTGAGCTCCTTTAATTTCAGCCGCAGCCTGCCAGGATCAAGACCTTTTCTCACATGATCAGCCGCAAGCCGTGCGGCAAAAGATTCCATGTGGGCGCGCAGGGCGCAGGTCCGCTGCATTGTCCCGAGAGCCGCATCGTCCATTTCAGATTCCATGATAATATGCCTTTTCAATCATGCACATGTGCCATGCAGCGCATTATTCGCACTATCCGGATTCAGGCTGTTGCAGCCTATGGGGATTGCATGTAAAATTCATCCATTGGAGAATAGTAATCCACATTGCGACAATTGTCAAAGTGATGAACATGGATACGGGTTTTATCAACAGGAGGAAGGATAATCATGAACAGTGCGAATGCTAAATCTGTGCCAGACAATGCGGAATCAAAATTGTGGGGCGGCGCGACGATGGGGAAAAGCAAGGATATCCCAGTGCTGAAAGGCGTGGAATTCAGCGTCATCAGGAAATGGGAGCCGGAAGTTGATGGCTGCAGTTTCCTGCACGGCGTCGCGCTGGCATGGCACAAGAACAAGCTCTATGCTTCCTTCGGCCTCAACAAAGGAGAAGAAAACAGCAGGGGCGAACTGGCCGCCGGGCTGGTCAGCGGGGACGGCGGACGCACCTGGGGAGAACCTTTCAAAATCGCAGTTCCCAGAGAGGATAACCTGGGCATAAGCCATGGTGTGTTTCTGTCGCACAAAGGCGACTTGTGGGCGTTCATGGGCGCTTTCTACGGAGTCCGCGGGCGCGTCCATGCCAGGGCATATCTTCTCGATGAGAAAAGCAAAGAGTGGATCGACCGCGGTATTATTGTCAATGATGGGTTCTGGCCCCTGCAGGAACCACGGAAAATGGCGGACGGCAATTGGATTATGTCTGGCATCCGCTGTGTTGACACCTACGGACATCCTGACAACTGTGCCGCCGTGGCCATCAGCAAAGGCGATGATCTGACAAACTGGAAGATGGTGGTGATCCCGTCCAGCACGCAGGGGGGACGGATGTGGGCCGAGTCCAATGTCTTCCTGCATGGCACGCGCGTGGTCAATGTCGCGCGATGCGAGCAATTGAATCCGCACGCCCTGGTCGCGGCCAGTGACGATTTCGGTCTTTCCTGGACTCCGTCGTGCCATAGCAACATGCCGATGACCAGTTCCAAACCCTGCACAGGTACGCTCAGCACCGGCCAGCATTATCTGATCAACACCACAACGGCGGACTGCGATACAAGGCGTTTCCCATTGACCATTGCCGTGACGCGTCCCGGTGAGGCAGTCTTTTCGGAGGTGTTTGTCATCCGCCACGCCGAGTCTCCCGGAGGACCGGGTGAATCCAACCCTCAGGCATCTCTCAGCTATCCCTATGCCGTCGAGCACGAGGGAAAACTGTACGCAGGATACTCGAATTCGGGCGGTCGCGGGGAAAACAGGAACAGCGCCGAACTGGCCATCATTCCGGTATCGGCCCTGGCCGTGTCGCTGTAGTGAAATCAATCTGGCGATCTCAAAATACTTTGAAAAGCAAAATTAAAAACGGAAAACAGAAACAAACAGGAGGAAACATGCAGAATCTAGGCAGGAAACTGGGGCGCATTGTCATACCGTTGGCCACGCCCTTCACTGATGATGGACGCCAGGACGTAAACTACGATGCGGCAGCCGCGTTGGCGGAGCATTGTATCGCGGAAAAACTTTGTGACTCGCTG
>JBAQUG010000146.1:0-8154 GCA_049297395.1 Victivallales bacterium
ACGAAGGATTCGCAATCAACGAGAAAGTCATCTTCCATCCTGTCAACTGGTTCAAGGCCGTAACCTGGATGGACATCACGCCATTCGTGAAATTCGGGGAGCCAAACCGTCTCACGCTGATCAGCAAGCTGGCAACCCGCGAATGGAAGCCGGGAACTGTAAACTACAAGAAAATAAAGCTCCAGCAGGTAAACTAGAGAGGTAGGAAATGAAAAAGGCCTTCACTTTGATTGAATTACTCGTCGTAATTGCGATCATCGCAATACTTGCGGCGATGCTGCTGCCGGCTCTCAAGAATGCGCGCGGCATGGCGAAAAGCAGTATCTGCCAGAACAATCTCAAGCAGTTCGGACAGTATTATTTCATGTATGCGGACGATTGGGCTGGAGTGACACCACCCAGTTACGATGCCGACGGTACCTGCTGGTTCGGCAGACTTCCATCGGTAATGCCCGGGGGAAGCCTTGCATATTACGTCTACGAAAATCACATCGGCGGAGCTTTGCGCAAGAATATGGATATATGGAACTGCCCTGAAAACACAAAGCAGACAAGGGCGATGGGCTTAGGTGGCAGTGAGACGGAATGCAGCTACGGCGGCAACACCTGGGACACCACTTTCGTCAACGCCACATGGACATGGGACAACACATCCGGGGTCAACTCCGAGGACCGCGCCTTCGGAATGAACATCTCTCAGTTCAAGTGGCCTTCGGACTTGTACGTTTTCCTCGAATCACCCTATCCCAGGATTGATGACTGGAATGACGACGGGGTGGGAACTGTTCCATCTTTCCCCACTGGCACCCGCAGCATCCGTTATGCGCACAACCTCAGCACAAACATCGCCCTTGCCGACGGCCACGTCACCTCCGTCAAGTTTCCGCTGAAGTGCTTGGGAACAGTTGACGCCTCACTGCCAACAGGATATACAAACGGCAAGGCCTGGCTGTGCAAATAGCAGGGATCCAAATGAATTTCATAAAAAAAGGATTATTTATGTTTTGTATAAGAAGATTTGTCCATATCTGTCCAGCTATTATTCTGGTTGCTCTCTCATTGACATCCTGCCGCACCGAGGAGAATTATTCTCTTCGCGGCTACAGGGGTTTCACGCATTCCGTCGAGACAAAAGGGAATGACCACAAGGCGGTGGTAATCCACCGCTTCAAGTTCGAGGACGCCGGCCGCGCTTCCGTTTTTGTCTCCAAAATCTTCTCTGACTATGAGTTGACGTCCGGCAACAGGCTGGAGCCGTGGACGACGAGGCAGGGAATTGCAGATGCCATCTCGCTGGCGGGCGAAGGCTACATTGTTCCCGTGATGGAGAAGGATAGCCGGGTGGTACATATCCTGACCGGTGCCGACAAGCAAAAGCTGCTGGAAGAGATTCAGAAATGCGTGTCTTCCAAAACTATGCGCCGCACCGAGCTTTCGCACCCCCTCTATATGGACAAGTGGGAAAGATATTGCTTCGGGGCATGGCAAAGGATCTCGGACATTCAAGCAGACCCGGATTATAAGACACCTGACGCCTTCTATGGATGGATGGGAAAGGCTGGAATTAATTCCCAGATTGTCGACGCCGCCTTCTGCTATGAAGGCGCCGTCAACGACAATCTTCTCACCTGGCTTCGATCCTATTACCGGAAATACGGTGTGAAGTTCCAGGTTGTCGACTGGCTCCAGACGAATGACGATCTTTACAACCGCAACCCATTTCTCTCATCGTTTCCAGGTGGCGGCGTCACGCCGGATTGGAGTTACTACGGCGAGGTGCCGCATGCGCCGGGGCCACTCAAGGACGTTCAGAATGCCGATGCGATCAAGCTGCTTAAAGGATATGCTGACGATGAGCGCCTGATGGCGGTGCTCGATCCCGACGGCGAGGTTGGATTCCAGGCGGTGACAGGCGTGTGGAACGAATATGGTCCGGTCCAGCGCCGTAATTTTGTCAGGTATCTTCGCGACTACCGCAAGTTCTCCCTTTCTGGTGTCTCTGAGCGTTACATTGGAAAAAAGGATGCGTTCAAGAGTTGGGACGATGTCACTTTGCCCGACTGGCGGATTTTCTACGGTTGGGCGGATGGGGCGGTGGATCTCGCCGGCGAATGGAGAGTGATGAGGGATGACCGCGGCGAGGGGTTGCGGCAAAGTTGGCAGTCGCCAGCCTATGATGATTCGGACTGGATTAGCTTGCACTATCCCGGCGATATGACGCTCAAGACACTTTTCACGGGGGGCGCGAAAGTTCCTGTCTGGATGCGGAAAACCATCAAGTTGGCTCCAGCCGCCATGCCGCATCCATTATACCTTTCCATCGCGCCGCTCTGCGAGAAACCGGTGCAGGTTTTTGTCAATGGAAGGAGAATGGGTTCGATAGAGCCGCATGTCTGGACACTCCGTACCTATGGGCAGTTTGATGTGACGGACGTGGTCACCGCGGATGGCGAACTGACCGTGGCACTGAGGATGTCTGGTGCCGGTTCGGCGCCATTTGGCCCCATCTTCCTTACTTCAAGAAAAATGCAGGATTTTCCGACCGACGATCCCTGTGTGAACGCACGCCGTTTCGACCACTTCGACTTCATTGACTGGGCGGCTGCCGATGCGGTGCGCATGACGATCCTCAACTTACGCTCGGTGGATGCGGACCGTCCCGTGAAAGTCCATGCCTACGAGCACTCGCCCCACGCATGGAAGGTCATCAAGGAGATGGGCGGCTTTTCACACCACACGGGTTCAGGGGCTGGCTGGAGCTGGACAGAACCCAAGCAATATGGCAGTTCGCGCAATCTCCAGGACAGTTCGGAGACGGGTGGCTCCATGGACACACCCCGCGACATTAAAGGATTGATGGGCAACCTGATTTTTATGGGCAAGAACGCCCACGACTATTTTCATGACATCCAGTCAATCACAAACCACCCCGGCATGCGCAAGTGGCTTGAAGAGCGTTTGCCGGCGATACGGATCATGGGGCGGGCCAACGTCCACACTTCCACAATTGCAAGCATCCGGGGACTTCAGAACATGCGGTGCTTTGGCGAGTTCTCCAGGGAAGAGGGATGGCGGCACGGCTATGATTTCGCCCGCGGCGGTGAACTGACCACGCTTCTCGATGAGTTGCGAGTCAAGGAGGGTGGCCTGCCCTACCGCGCAATTTTTGACGAGGGTAATTTGTGCTGGGATGATGAAATGGTCAAGGCTCTGGAAAACTATGTGGTGGACGGTGGCATCCTGTTTCTACAGGCAGGTAGCGGACGCCATTCCGACATCATCAAGGATATGCGGCCTGGTGCGAAACTCGCAGGCGTAGCCATCTCGGGCGAGCGCGGTGAGGATGTGATCACGGTTGTGGCGGAGGACGATCCCCTTCTCGGAGGCGTCAAGGGAAAATCTGAGAAGACGATCACTCATGCGATGACGAAGTGCCTTTCCATAAAGCCGCTTGAGGGAAGCGCGATTGTGGGAACTTTCCAGGACGGTACACCGGCGGTCACCCGCCGTGCTCTTGGAAAAGGAAAGGTGTACTATTGCGCCGCCGGCGTCTGGCCCGGATTCATCCTAGCTGCGGTGAACGAGCGGCTTGGTACGACAATTTACGCTAAAGTCGAAGGCGGCGGCGTGGATCAGGTTCGAACCCTGCGGTCAAACAATGGGGCGGAAGAATTGTTGATGCTGCGGGGTCTGGGCAAGGAAGCGACTGTAAGATGGACACTGGACTTTGTCCCCGGGCGCATCTATGATCCGGTCACGGGAACAGAGGTTAAGACGTCAATAGAGGGAACAAGCGCCACGTTCACCGTGAACATTCCCGACTGGGATTTCGCGTGGTTCGCTGCAAGAAGGCCTGATGCCGATGAACAATTCACACACTGGCTGAAACGGCAGTCGGAGATATGGGACGGCCTGGTGAAAGGCGAACCGCCTCCAGAAGTTCCGCTCTTCCGACACCTCGACCTGAACCGGGAATGGATGCTTGTCCAGACGGATTCTCCGGCTGAGGCGGCGCGTCTGTCCGCGTTGACCGATACGGAAGCGGGTATCAAACCATGCCCGCTTATCCTCTGGAATACTCCCGGTCTCAAGCTGAAGGCGGAAAAAGGGGTTGGCCTCTACCGCAGATATTTTGATTTGCCCGGTTTCTGGAAGGAGGGAGACATATATCATTTGCGGATAGATGGCCGGATTTGGGGCACGACATGGCATGGGTTCCAGGGACCAGGCCGGATTCTGGTCAACGGCGCGGAAGTGTGGAAGGGAGACAAGATCGATGTGGCATCCATAGACATCAGCCAGCATGTTAAAAAAACTGGAAACAAACTTGAGATCATTCATGAGGGCAATGGCATCATGGCATTCATCTCGCTTGTCAGAACCGTCAAGCCGGATGCTGTCATCGACCTCGCCGGGGAATGGAAAGCCGTGGACGGGACGCAGGCCATTCGTTCCTTTATCCTGCCGGGGAAAACCGAGACGGCATTCATTTACAGGGAAATAGAAATTCCCAGGGACCAGGAGCCAAAGGAAGTCTGGATCAGCGTGGATACCGGAACTGATAGGAATGCCGCGTCATCCAGTTTCCTGATCATCAATGGGCGGAAACGATATGAAACGCTTGGAAGCCGCGATGAGGCGCGCCCCCTGGAGTTGAACATCACTCCCGATGTCCGCTTTGGAGAGGCCAACAGGATTATCATCGGCAACAACGGAATGGTGAACGGCTGGACAAAAGGCCTGCATGAATATCGGAAAGCGGAACTGCGCTTCTACGAGCCAGGCCGCTGGAGCCCGGATGGAAAGGGAATCCGGACGGCGTTGACGCCGAAGGAGATGGAATCCGCACTGCGGCCGCAAAGGGCGGTCGTGCTTTATCCGATGGCGCATCCGCCGATTGTGAAAATCCAGGTTCCGTTGGCGAAGATCACGGACGACGAAGCCGCGTCATTTCAGCCGCCCGAACCCGTCCTAGCATTGAAACTTGATGGAGACGGTGCCAGGATCTCGGATACGTCGAGCAACAAAATCCCCGTAACCGTCAATGGCGCATGCGAAGCATTTACAGAGCGTGACGGCAAAGTCCGCGGAATCTATCTGCGGGAGAATGGAAATAATTCCGGCTGGCTGGAAATTCCCAATGCCCCGTTGCAAAAACTCCTGATCGGCAAGCCGTTCACCATCTGCGCCTGGGTCAAGCCCATCCAGAAGGAACGCGATGTCGGCACCTTCATGCGCTGGGGGCATTCGCTTGTCTGGGAAATTGGACTCGATAGCACGTCTTTCACGATCAATTATCAATGGTCCAACCAGCTGAATGCTGAATGCGTCATTGCGCTACGAACCTGGCAGTTCCTCTCGCTGGCAATGGATGGGAATAAGGCGCGGATGTGGGTTGACGGCGTGGATGTCGGCACCAAGGAGTGGGATGCGCCGCTGGCGAACTGGCACACGCCGGTATTCATCGGCTCGACTTTCGGCAAGACGGATTTTCTAAATTTCAAACTCGCCAGTTTCGCAATCTATCCGGGAGCACTTCCTGAAAAAGATGTCATCAGGATGTTTATGAAGGATCGAAGCCGTTTCGCAGTTAAACCCCAGGAAGCGTGGCCGGAGGACGATCTCCTCAGCCTGCGGATGAAGAATGGCGCGATCGATGATGGGTCGGAGATCCCCGGCGAAATGGAGAAAGGACCGGGCGTGAAGGCGTCCATGGAGGACGGCCGCGAAGTCATCCGCTTTGATGGATCCGACTCTTTCATACTTTTCAAAGAGCACCCCAAAGTGCATATTCTCGGCGCACCGTTCAGCATGATCATGGACATCAAACCCGACGAAGGCTCGGTAGGCTGTGTTTTCCGACGTTACCATGATCTCTGCCTAAACTTGGAGAAGGACGGCTCGTTGCGGTTCGATGCCAACATCGGCCAGAATAAAACCATTGTCTTTCCGAAAGTGGTCACGCATGGTCAATGGAACCGATTGATGTTCACCTATGACGGCAAAACAGCATCTTTGCACAAGGATGGGAAACTGGTCGAGAACAAGGAGTATCCTGGCCATTTGAGCCGGGACAGACGCCTGCCGCTCTGCTTTGGCGCGGACAACACCTGGCCTAGGAAAGATGGAAAGATTGCATGGCAGATCCCAATGTCGCTGCGCGAATTCCGCATCGTTCCAAAAATCCTCGAAGCGATGCCTCAAAATGGAGATTCCAGATAGATAAAAAAATATGGAGCAAATAGAATGACACCGAAAAACAGAATCATTGAAACGGTCCGGCATCGTAGGACGGACATTCCGGCAATGTATATTTGGTTCAGTCCCGACTGGGAGAAAAAGCTCTCAAAGGGGCTTGGCGTGGAAATCGCAGATCTTCATCCGGCTCTTGGAAATGACATAGTTCCGGTGGATCTCGGCATAAACGCCTATATGATGCAGGATATGCCGGAAGGCGAGGAACGCCGTTCCGATTTCGGATTCAGATACAACAAGGTGGGAGACACTTTCAACATTGTCGAATATCCACTAAAGTCAATTGACGACATCGAGCATTACCGTCATCCCGATCCGGATGCTCCGGGACGCTACGAGTTTCTCGATCGGCAGGTCAAGAAATATGGGCAGGACTATCCGATATTGGTGGATGTTTCGCCTGTAGCTTTTGAAGCCGCGTACAGTCTTTTCGGAATAGAGGAGACGATGATGGCCCTGGCGGCGGAACCGGAAAAGCTGAAAATTCTCTTTGAGAAACATGTTGCCTACACCCTTGCCGTTGCAAAGAGATGTATTGACCACGGTGCGGATATCATCTGGACCGGCGACGACTGGGGGACACAGCAGGGAATGCTGATCTCCCCGGAAATGTGGCGCGCCGAGATCAAACCTATTGTGGCCAAGCTGTGGAGCGGCATCAAAAAACATAAAAAGGACGTGATTGTCGCACACCATTCATGCGGTGCAATCGCTCCTATAATTCCGGATCTCATCGAAATGGGGCTCGACATACTGAACCCGATCCAGCCGAATGTCCCGGGAATGGAACCTTCAGCCCTTGCGGAAAAGTTCGGTGGAAAACTGTCATTCCTGGGCGGTATCGACACCCAGGATCTCCTGCGGAACGCGAGTCCTGGCGAAGTTGAGGATGTCGCACGCAGCACCATGCATGTTTTCGGAACCGGATATATCCTCTCGCCGGCCCACAGGATCCACGATGCTCCATTCAAGAACATACAGGCGCTCTTCCGGGCGGCTGGAAGAAAGACAATAGAGAATTTAACCTAGATATTGCATTTGGTTGTCGAGTTCAGCAATATCTACCTTGGCGGCATAGAATTATGCCGCCAAGGCCGAGGGCACAAAAGTGCCTCGGGGTTAACCCCGGTTTTCGAGGCTTCCGCCTCGAAACATCGGCCTCCCGGTAACTTTTGCTGACTCAAAAGCAAAATTTAGGTTAACAATGTAGCACAGGCACATGTCCCGTCGGATGACCGGGATCTTGCCTGTGATTAAAATTTTGATTGAAAGGGAAATATTTTGAAAGAAGAAAAAGTACCGAAGAAGGAGATTGAGCTGTATCTTAAAACGCTTGGAGAATCGCTGGAGGATCTTTCTGTTATAGGGAATGATGCCGTTGAATTTCACGGCCTTCCAGTCGAGGAATGGGCCGGACCTGGCTATGCCATCGCCGCACTCTTCGATCCGAATGTGCTTACAGCAAAGCTGAAGAAGACTAAAATATTCCTGGAGTTCCCGGAAAAGATTCCAGCCGGAATCGAATGTGTTGAGCTGCGAAGTTCGCAGAAGGAGAAGATTTCTTTTAAGATCAACAAGACACGTTCCCCTCAATTCTACCTGCCGATGATCTGGGGAGGAGTCCAATGGCGGAGAATTAAAGCATCTCCTGACTGGAAGCCAATTGCGTCAATTGCAGAACTTCCGGCCGTGCTGGTGAAGGAAGGAACTGCGATATTCGCATTCAACCCTCTAAAAGTCATCCACAGATATCTAATCATGGCGGATCCATCGAGCACCCGCGATCTTACGGATCTCATGGTAAAGGCCGTCCTCTCCGCTTCCGGGATTGAAAAGGATCTTGATGATAAAGATCTGCGGCGCGATTTCCATGCATTCGGGATTTCCACTCTTCTGGTC
>JBAQUG010000147.1:0-31052 GCA_049297395.1 Victivallales bacterium
ATACATAACCATGCAAAAAGGGCTGGACATGAATACAGACAGGCGCAAGAGGGAGCATGCCAAGGAGAAGATTTCCTTCTACCTGCAGGCCGAACGGATGCAGGCGGGGGACAGAATTCCGTCGGAAAGAAAATTATGCGATGTCCTCGGAGTAAGCCGCATAACCGTGAGATCGGCCCTGTCTGAACTTGTCAAGCAAGGGGTTCTCGCTCGGAACGAGCACAATGTGGCCGTGGTCGGAAAACTCCCGAAATCCTCTTCTCCAGTCCGCGCCTCATCAGGCCAGCGGAAGATAGTGTTCACTTATTTCCCGAGCCAGCCCGAGCTGTCGCTCAAGGAGATAGCCATATTCTCCAAGGCATATCACGGCATCGAACGACATGTGCATTCCTGCGGCGACATAATATATTCGCAGGCCGGGACAAACTTCCTTTCAATGAACGAAAAGGAAAAGTCCACTGTCAGCGGGATAATAGCAACCGGAGCCCTGACTCTTGAACGCCGAATCGATATACTGCGTTCACTTGATGTTCCGCTTGTCGTATTGAACTGGCCGCACTGCGATCAGAACGTAAATTCCGTATCCAGCGATTTCTTCGAAGCTGGGCAGAAGGCCGTGCTCTCCAGAAGCCCTTACTCCAAGCGCCGTATGCTGTTCCTGTCGCTCTTATTCAACGGAGAAGACGTGATACAGCCTCCTCTTCTTGAGATATGGCATGGTGTTCTGGCGGCCGCCTTTGAGACCTATGCTGGATTTTTCCGCCGGCATATTGAAATAAACGGATCGGAATGGGTTTCCATGTCGCTTGCAGCCATAAAGGACAATGTAAGGGAAAACAAGATTACAGAAATAATAGCCGGTTCCGGACAACTGTATCCTCTGCTCAGGAAAATCAGGGAGGATAAGGCATTTGGGCGCATCCCCCTTTCGGTTGTTGACAGCGGCTGGATTGACAAGGCCGATGAGGGTATCGATGTGTTCCGGCTGGACATGGAAACCTGCGGACTATGCGCGTCACGCCGCCTTTATGATCTTATTGCTGATCCCGCCCAGAGACCCATGAGGATACTGGTTCCAAGCCAAATCAAGAATAAAAAAGGATGATATCCATGTTTACGATAGAGAACGGCAAGGTCAGATTGGCTTTCAGGAAAGATGGAACGCTTACAACCTTGATGAATCTGGCGACAGGCCACAACTATGCCGGTGTCCGGCCGGTATGGAGGTTGTATTTCCAGAGGGACGATGAATTCGACTGCGAGGCTCTTCCTTCATCTACGCCACGTATCAAAACCGGCAAGGATTCGATATCCCTTGCCTTCTCCTCGGCCATCCACAACGGAAAGCCACTTGCCATCAAGGTAGAAATCAAGGTTCGTATTTCCGGTGACGAGTCACAGTGGTCAATGAAGGTCGAAAACAACGAGCCCGGGATTGTAATAAGGGAGAGCCAGTTCCCGCTGATCGGCGCGACCAACCTCAAGGAAGGGCAGGAACTCCTGTGGTCGAATTTCGGAGGAGAAAGGATATCCGACATACGCTCTTCGATCCGGTGCCAGCATTCGCAGTATATGGCTTCAGACCATCTCTTCATCGGCATGTCAACCACGTATCCGGCGAAAAAGGCCGCCACCAACTGTTTCCTGCTTGCAGGAAAGGATGAGGGGTTGTATTTCGGCTGCCATGACAAATCCTTCGAATACACCAGTCACTCACTACGGCTCTATGGCAATGACATAGAAGCGGGATTCATCCGCTATCCGACCATCAAGGAGGGTGGTTCGTTCAGCATCGATACTTTTGTCCTCTTTCCTTACTTCGGCTCATGGCATGTTGGCGCTGATAAATACCGGAGATGGGCCGACTCATGGTTCAAACCCGTCACACCACCAGAATGGATCAGGAAGATGAACGGATGGCAGAGGATCATAATGAGGCACCAGTATGGAGAAAAGTATTACGACTACGATCAGCTGCCCGAGATACGCTCCGACGGAGCATCCGCCGGCATAGACGCTCTTTTCATGTTCGGCTGGTGGAAAGGGGGAATGGACAACTCAAATCCTAATTATATCGTCGACGAAAAGCTTGGTGGAGAGCGGGTGCTGATCGAAAACATCTCCCGTTTCCAGCGCGATGGCGGTTCGGTAATCCTATATTCGAACGGGAAACTCATCGATGTTACCACGGACTTCTACAAGACAACCGGCAAGAAGATATCCATCAAGGATGCACTCGGCGTTGAAGTATTGGAAGTTTACAGGTTCAGAGGACGCGGTACCTTCTACGCCAACTTCAGAGACAGGTCATTCGTCACAGCATGCCCTCATCTCGCGGAATGGCTTGAATTGCTAAAAGGGATAGCCGATACTGCGCACCGCTACGGTTGCAAGGCCGTCTTCTATGACCAGCTCGGAAAGGGAGACTATCCATGTTGCGACGAATCGCATGGACATCCTGTGCCGTTCTTCGCAATTTCAAAACAGAAGGCCGAAGTCTGCCGCTTGCTCAGGGAACATATAAAGCGGCTCGATCCGGACATGGGATTTGGGGTAGAATGGCTTTCAGACGTGGGAGCCCAGCATGTCGATTTCATACACAGCCTATCAGGATTCTGCGCTACCTCCAGTGACTGGATGGCGACTGGAGAAAAACCGCAGACATGGGGTTTTGTCGATTTCTTCCGCTACATGTTCCCAGAAATTATAATGAGCGACCGCGAAATCCGCGATGACACCGACATAGAACGCAGGGTCAACCATTGCGTTCTCAAAGGCCTGCGCAGCGATGTCGAGATCTACAGGTGCCGACGGACGATAACTGAGACACCGCGCTACCAGTCCTATCTCAAAAAGGCGAACTCTCTGAGGCAGAGGCAGGAAAAATTCCTTCTCAATGGAACATACCGTGACACTGTCGGTTTCGAGATAGACAACGAGGAGGTCGACGGGAGGACTTATGTCAGCGGTGACGAGATGGCGGTGGTTCTGACACAGAGCCATCTTAAAAGCACAAAACTGTCCGTTTCAGTTCCCGGATATGAATATGTGAAAATTGATGGAATCGGAGATTTCAAACAACTCATCGCCGAAGGCGGTACGGCGAGCATCCGGCTTGGCCGGCATGCGTTGGCTGTAGCGATTTTCAAAATTAACAGATAAGGAAAAGGAGAACATATATGGACCGCTTGAAGAAAATCGGACAAGTCACGACTATCCACTCGACCCAGGTGAAAAATTCGTCTATTGGACTGGGCTTTGAAAAACTTGACCGCGACGTGTTTGATCCGAACAAGGCATATGACAAGGTCGCAGCCCTGGGTGTCAAATGGATCCGCATCCAGTCTGGCTGGGCCCGTACGGAAAAGACCAAGGGAGTCTATGATTTCGCCTGGCTGGACGAGATTGCAGATAACCTTCTGAAACGCGGGCTCACCCCCTGGATGTGCCTTTGCTACGGCAACGGACTCTATACTGAAGCGGCCGCCAAGGTATTCGGCGCAGTAGGATGCCCTCCTATTAAGAGTGAAGAAGAGAAAAAGGCATGGGCTGAATATGTGTCGGCACTCACCTCGCGCTACAAAGGCAAGATCCAATGGTACGAGGTTTGGAATGAGCCGGACGGCAAATGGTGCTGGAAGCACGGGCCCAACGGCACGGAATACGGCGAATTCCTCAAGGCAACGGCTGCAGCTGTCAAAAAGGGGGATTCCGGTGCAAAGGTCATTGGCGGCTCAATCTGCATGAGCGGTTTCGAATGGCTCAACGATGTATTCGCTACAGGTGCGGGTTCATGCATGGATGGGTTCACCTACCATGCCTACAACGCGGATGAAATTGGCGAGGTCAGCCGCATGCGCGCGATCCGCGCACTCTGCCATGCGCACAATCCGAAGATCGAGATCATCCAAGGCGAGACCGGCTGCCAGTCGCGCAGCGATGGGGCAGGTGCGCTCGCAGGCGCGGCATGGACACCCATCCGCCAGGCGAAATGTCTTGCCCGTCACATGATGCTGGATCAGCTCCTAGACGTGAAATTCACATCATATTTTTCCTGCATGGACATGATAGAGGCTCTCAACGGCAAGGTCGGCGACACGGCAAGCTATCTCGATTACGGCTATTTCGGCGTGCTGGGCGCGAACTTTGACGCCAAGGGATTCGCGACAGGGGAATACACGCCCAAGCCCTCCTATTATGCATTGCAGACCATCGCCGCAATTTTCCGCGAGGAATTCACCTATACGGACCTGCCGGTGCAGTTCATGCGCAAGAATTCAAAGCGCCTCCAGCGCGATGAAGATTCCAATAAGGAGATCACATACGGCGGGTTCCGCAAGCCTAACGGATCTGCGGCGTTCGTCTATTGGAAGCCCACGGAGCTGCTGACCACCTCCTATGAGGCGACCATATCGCTTGACACCGCCGCACTGACGGGGGAGGCAAGGCTGATAGATCTCCTGGATGGTTCTATATATGCCATTCCGGAAAGCATTGAGGAAAAGAAGAACAACGGCCGTCGCTGTTTCACGCATCTGCCAATCACGGATTCGCCCCTTCTTCTCACTTTTGGCAAATTCGCGGAATAACGGCAATTAAAATATCATGAGACAGGAAGGAAGTACCATGACAAGACCGGAAAAAGCAAAAGTTGGAATATTTCTCATCGGCTGCCAGAGGTTCCGGAAGCTGGGAGACGGTACAAAACATGGCGTTTACGAAATCCGCAAGGAAAGATATGCCGAGACCTTCGTAAAGCAGATCGGAAAAATCGCCGATCCAGTGTTTCCCGGCATAGCATATGGCAGGAATGACGTCGAAAAGGCGATGAGGATGTTCTTCTCGGAGAAAGTCGACTGCGTCATCTGCACCTTCCTCTCATGGAGCGAGGATTTTTCATGGATATCCTTCCTGCGCGACATGTATGACATTCCCCTGCTTCTTTACCTTCAGGCCATGCCTAGGACATCTTACAGCGACACGCGCGATGAAGATGACTTTGTCGAATTCCTGGCACAGGGCGGTCTTGTTGGAAGCCTTGAATGTTCAGGCTCGATAGCCAGGTTCGGCAGGAAAATTGAAATTGTCTTAGACGAGCCTCCCCAGGCCGAAAAGCGCATTGACGCCTTCGTGCGCGCATCACATGCCCGTGCAAAGCTCCGCAATGCGCGTTTTGGCCTTATTCCCTGCTACAATGAGATCATGTGGTCGACCTATGTCAGTCCATATGATATTTTCGCGAAGATCGGACCTGAGCTCAAATTCATAAGCTATGCCCATCTGAAGGAGGAGATCGAATCGATTCCTGACAGCGACGCTACCAGTTACATGAAGGATATTGCCAGCTTATACCCTGTGGAAAAAGATGTTGACAAGCGCCTTTTCCTTGAATCTGCACGCGCCTCGCTGGCGCTGGCGACGATAGGTAAAAGGCTTGAACTCGACGCACTGGTCCTCAATGATGTCAGTCCAGAACTTTTCAGGGCCATAGGGCTCAGGCCGGGATTCTACCATCCCTCATTCAACGAGCGCAATTCAGTCCTGGTTCCGGAAGGGGATCTCGGCGCTGGAACAATCGTCTATATCCTAAAGCAGCTTACAGGCGGACATGTGAATTATACGGAACCTTTCTACGTCAATAATGCGGAAAACACATTTTCCGCGGGCCACGCAGGTCCGAACGATCATACCGACGGGAGATTCCGCAAGCTTGTGCGGGTGTCGCGGGATGTCCGCTTCGCCAAAACCTCGTACAAATATGCTGGGGCACCATTCGCGTGGTATCGGATACCTCCGGGGAAAAAGACGTTCGCGCATTTTTCCGAGGGCAACGGCAAATATAAGATCGTCTGCTTTACAGCCGAGTCGCTGCCTGGAAAACACACCCTATGCAGCTATTCACACTCGGATTTCAGACCGGACATGCCGGTCACCAAGCTGTTTGAAAAAGTCATTTCAACCGGAACAACCCAGCATTTCGCTGTCGCAGAAGGCGATCTCCGAGAGGAGCTTTCACTTTTTGCCAGAATCAACGGTTTCGAATATCATGAGCCTGGCAAATAACAAATAAATAATATTTAAGGAGAATAAATAATGAGTTTCATGTTCAATCCGTATCCGTACGAAGACAATGCACCGCTTAACAGCCCGGATCTTTCCGACAGGACTGTTGAATCAATCGTTGCGGGTCCGAGGAATATCGCCCTTCATCTCGCCGACAAGATAAGGGACAGTCTGGAGTCAGGGGAAAAATCCTGCTTCATATTGGCAATGGACGGATATGCCGGCGCCGAATGGACACAGTCCGTCAACCTGGTGGCGCAGACGTTTTCCACATTCAAGATAGACACAGAATTGATCGACGTGTCTTCTTGCTACAAGTCCCCGGACGAACTCGACAAAATGCTTGAGGAGAACCTTGAGGAGGGCAGGAAGAAGGATCCCGTGCTTCTGTTCGGCAAACTGTTTAAAGGCGGACATGAAAGTCTCTTCAATCCGGTAAAACTTTCTCTGCTTAAAAAACGTCTTCTCGCCAGCAGGAGGAGGAAAACCGGAAAGTCTGCGATAATCATCTATGGGTTCGGATCCGCGTTCGAAGGGTTGCGTTCGCTGGTAGATTCCATAGCCTACTTCGATGTCACTCCGAAGCAGGCCATCCTCAGGATCAAGAACGGACGCTTCAGGAATCTCGGAGACATCCATGCGCGCCCATTCAAGACTATGATGCGCCGCTGCTACTTCTATGATTTTGAGCTTGCACTCCATCTCCGCGCGGAACTCATCAGGAAAAACCTGGTTGATTTCTACATCGCCAGCGACACTCCCGACAGCATGATGCTTGTGCCTGGAAATGCGTTTTCAGACATATGCGCATCCCTGGTCAAATATCCATTTCGATGCAAGCCGGTGTATCTCGAGGGCGTCTGGGGTGGGCACTACATAAGCAGACTCAGGAATCTGCCTGCAGAGATGAAGAACTGCGCATGGGTCTTCGATCTCATCCCGCTCGAGGTCAGCCTGCTGGTGAAAGTCGGAAAGCATACGCTGGAGATCCCTTTCTTCGCGTTCGTGAACAAGGTTGAGATTCCGCTGATGGGCAGGGAATGCACAAGGGCGTTCCATGGATATTTCCCGATCCGCTTCAATTACGACGACTCGTACCATAGCAGTGGAAACATGTCAATACAGATTCATCCCGACGCAAAATACGCGAAGGAGAACTTCAATGAGCTTGGACGTCAGGATGAGAGCTACTATGTCGTTGCCACGGGGCATGGGGCGAAGACCTATGTCGGACTCAGGGATGGTGCCGATGCAGGGGAATTCATTGCTGCGGTCAAGAAATCCGAGACCGCCCATACCCCTGTTGACTATGTAAAATACGTCAACTACATCGATTCCAAGCCTGGCGTACAGGTAATGCTCCCGGCTGGAACCGTGCACTCGTCCGGACGCAACCAGGTTGTATTGGAGATAGGAAGCCTTACCGTAGGATCCTATACCTTCAAGCTGTACGACTACCTCAGGAAGGATCTTGATGGAATTCCGCGCCCGATACACACCTGTCATGGGGAACGCGTGCTCCGGAAGGAGCGTACCGGTTCCTGGGTAAGGGAGAATATAGTGCGAGATCCACAGCTGATCAGGAAAGGAAATGGATGGGCGGAATATGTCATTGGTGAAAGTCCGCTCCTTTATTTCGGACTCTACCGTTACGAGTTCGAGAAAAAGATCGAATGCGATACGAAAGGCGTCTTCCATGTACTAACGCTTGTCGACGGCGAGAAGGTCGAAATATCCTCAAAAACCAATCCGGAACGCCGCTACGTCCAGAACTATCTCGACGTAGTTGTCGTTCCCGCAGACATGGGTCAGTATGTGATCCGCAATCTCGGAGAACAACCTGTATGCATCCACAAGACATGCCTGAAATCCAATTTCACAGGAGCCATTTGATGGGAGATGGGATGACATCCGGGAAAGTAATTGGACGTACGGCAGTGCTAGCCATAGATGCCGGTGGCACTTTCTTCAAATCCGCGCTGGTTATGTCCGGCGGCATCACGGTTGCCGATTCTTTCCAAAGCACATCCGTCCAGTCTTCCGGCACGAAAGAGGATATCATAGGGGCCTATGAAAAGATATTCACCAGCTCGCTGAAGTTTGCAAGCAGGGAAGGAATCGACATCTGCGGTATAGGTGTCTCCACCCCTGGCCCTTTCGACTACACCTGCGGAATGAGTCTCATGGAACACAAATTCAAATCCATAAAAAACATCCCTCTGCCGGATAAGTTCGAGAAACTCGGTTGTTTCGCCCGCAGGCTGCCTGTTATATTTCAGCAGGACGTCCATTCATTCCTGCTCGGAGAACACTGGGCCGGCGCATTGAAGGGGATTGACAATGCGGCTGCAATCACCCTCGGCACAGGGCTTGGTTTCGGCCTGATGAGGGACGGAGCCATAGTGGACAATGGAAAGGGCGGACCATGCATTCCGATTTTCAATCTGCCATATGGAAACGGAATACTCGAGGACAGGATTTCACGCCGTGGCCTGATTTCACAGTATTGCAAATATTCCTGGAATGCGGGAAGCGATATCGATGTGAAGGAAATAGCCCGCAGGGCGCGTGAGGACAAGGATCCGCATGCGCTGAAGGTGTTCCGGGATACCGGACGCATCATGGCTGATGAGCTTTCGGGGATATTCAAAACCCACGGCGTCGGGAACATCGTTTTCGGAGGGCAGATCTCGATGTCTTACGATCTCTTCGGCCCGCAGTTCAGGACGCGGCTAGCGGAGATGGGCCTGCAGATCAACGCAGCACGCGGAGAAAACATTGCCTTCTCTACCTTGGCCGGAGTGGCTAAAAAGTTTTTTGACATGGAATCCACGAAAACGTCTTAAAATCTGGTGCAGAATACTATGTAATATTGGACATCATGCCTCCTCCTTGGAAATCTTTAGTTTCTTGCGCTTCTTTTCGAGCTGACCGCGCTGTTCGGGTCTTATCCTGCCCTGTGGCGAGGCCTTTCTATTACCCACAAGTATCAGCCTGAATTGCCAGGCTCCAGCCCTCCGTCAGATCCGCCAGTCGTTTCCAGCCCCTCCAGAGAGTAATCGTGCCGGGGTACCCGTCACCCTTTCGCGCCAGGAAGCCGCCGAGTCTGGCGATCCAGACGACAACTTCACCAATCGCAGGCGTTTTCTTTGGCAGTGTTTTGTTTTTGTTTATTTTAAGGAACAGAACTTTCCATTCATAATCGGCGAGGAGCTTGGTGCATGTAATATTCGGATCGGTTCTGGCAATAAAAGTGATCATGAATAGTCGCCAGGCAACGATTCTCATGATGGTGAGATATCTTGTCAATCGTTCGGCGTCACCCAGCCTGCACTCTTCAACGCTAAATCCAGACTTTAATACTTTGAAATACATCTCGATCATCCACCGCAGGCAGTACCATCTGACTATCTCACAGGCTCCCGCAAAGTCATTCACCGGGAGATTCGTAAGCAACATCCACGCTACAGCCTCTGAACCATCTGGCGGGTTTGCTTCGAAGGCATAAACCGCTTGCATCTTAATATCGGGCAGTTTCTGGCTTCTGTATTTGATGTTGTTTCGCGGCGGACTGAGCAGAAATGAACCGAATTTAATTGTCAGTGTAGCGACGCGAGACTCTCTCTCCTTGCAGTGTTGCGTTTCTCTCCTCGCTGGAATATCAACGGTGATAGTGCCAGCTTCGGGCTGATTGTCCATGTGCGCCCATAGTTTAACAACATCTTTCTCTGCGTATCTGGAGGATCTGTTGATTGCCCTGTCAACGTTGGCTCTGACCAAAACCGGTGATTTGATATTGTCGCTCAACATAAATAGCTCATATATATCCGCCTCCCTGTCACACACGGTTACAACTTGGATATCACCCGTTATCTCCTTTGTATTCTTCAACGATTGAAGCCATCTGTAACTCTCCTTGTCTTCTATAGGCGTGACATCGGCAAGTTTGCGTTCCTCTTCAGTGCGCAGTTCTCTGACAAAAATCTGCTGATCCAGAAAACCAAGGGGCAAACCATCAGTGGTCACGGCCAAACAGGAGTGCATCGCCAGGCCATTGGAATAAATCTTCTCAACATTCTTGCCCTTTTTTAGGGACATTCGCCCCAATCCTTCTGTCTTTGGATGATTTGTGTAGATGAAGTAGCTCGTGTCTTGAATGGCAAGAACGGTTTTGTTCTGTTTCACGCGTTTGGCTGTCTTCAATCGATGCGCTTCCATGATTTCACCGGCCACAACATTTTCATTCTTGAAAAACCTGTAAGCCGCCTTTGTCTCAGCCCAGTCTTCGCAGGCTTGATTGATGGGGCTTTCGGGAGACTCCGAGAACCTGTCACATAGTCTAACCAGTCTTGCATTGAGCCTCTTGTCGCCGAGCTCAACATCCTCAAACTCTTCTGACGCCCAACCCGTCCGTCGTTCACTTTTCATCGCGCTTCCCCTTTATTATGCTTGACGCTCCTCTTAGTAGATGTATATTATACATCTACTAATCAAGAAAGGGGATGTCGATGAAAGATTTGATAGAAAAAAGGATTGCTCTGTCAGAACAACTCTCACGGTGTTCTGACGTTGTCCGAGGTTCGATTACAAACGTCTGCGCCAAATGCAACAGAGCTAAATGTATCTGTAGAAAAGCAACGCCGCGCAAAGCATATCGACTCACGTACAAGGATCCTCAACAAAAAACGTGTATCGTGTACATTCCGCAAAACAGGATGACAGAGATCAAGAGAATGATCGCCAATCACTCCAAATTACGGAAGATCCTGGAGAAGCTCATTGAAACGAATATCCAAATTTTCAAAACCGGATGAGGGAGTCAGCCTGTGGCGTCATACTTGTGGGTAATAGAAAGGTGGCGAGGCAGGCATGCAGGAGTATCCTTACGGTCTCCGAATAATCATCGACAGCTTCCAAAGTCGGATATGAGCACTCCATCCTAATCTTGTTGAATTGATTCGCGGGGTATATCAGTCGGTTCTTGACCGTGAAGATGCAAATGGCGGGGCTGTCCAGACCTTCGGCGAACTCGCACGCTGGCATTCGCACGTCCATGCAATCGTGAGCGATGGAGTTTTCACTCCTGACGGCGGATTCGTGGGATTGCCTAAACTCGCCTCCGAGCCTTTCCTGAAACTTTGGGGGCATAAACCTAACCAGCGCAGTTGAAAGCCGGAATCATGCATAAGCAACTTGTAATTAATCAGATGCGGCAATTATCGTCAATAACATTTTGTTATATCGGCATGAAAAAAATAAAAATTGCACTATACTATCCTTGCACAAACCCTCAAAATAAGGGTGGTAAGTGTTCAGTGAAGTATGTATCCAGCCTCAAAAGGGCTGGCTTCTTTTTTGGGTAAAAGGGCCTTGGAAAAGAAAATCAATATTTTTTCAGCGCCATTTTCGCCTTGGTAGCAACATCCAGGTTGTACGGAAGGCATGCCCTTGTCATTTCGCCGTCCATGGTTCCCCTGCTGTTCGCGCAGACATTGAAGTAATGCAGGAGATAGTCCCTGGGATTTATCTTGTTCAGGAGGCATGTCTGGATTATCGAGTACATGCACGCGGCGAGGTTCCCTCCCCATATCGAATGGTTGCCGAGGAAGTTGTGCCTTCCGAGCGCGCACGGGCGGATTCCGTTTTCCATGAGGTTGTTGTCCATCGGGAGCTCCGGATATTCCACGAACAGGACAAGTCCCTCCCAGTGTTCCCTCATCGAGTCCATCGCGGCCGACTGCGCATCGTCACTGTATTTTTTCCCGGTATCCGCCTTCATTTCGCCGAGGGCCTTCCTCAGTCTTGTGTCGTACTGGAGGAAAGGCTCGCTTCCCTTCGGGTATTTGACTCTCTCGTTGTTGATCCTGTAGAGTCCGGCGATCTTGAGCACCCATTCCTCCGCCCATCCGCAGAGCTTCCGGTCACCGGGGAACTTTTTCTGGATGTCTATGAAGTCGCGCCGGACATGTGCCCAGCAGTACGCGAGAAGAACCAGGCCGTAGTTCGCAAGTGCCTTGTATGAGGAAAACCTGTCCACATTCAGCTTCTTCATGTCCGCCCGGGCGAGTTCGACCGGCACTTCCCCGAGTTTCATCTTTTCCGCATCCCCGATGCTCAGGCCGAAAAGCGTCCTGAGGGGGACGGACGCGGATCTCGTCGGGTCGAGGACGAACGCAACGGCCTTCTCCGACCTGAACGCCCACATGTACCAGAGCTTTCCGTATTCCTCCAGGAACATGCGCCAGCGGGTCTCGTCCGCGTGCCAGCGTCCTTCGAGCCTCAAGTCGGAGAGCAGCAGCTCATAGAGAGGCTTCAGAAATTCGAACCATATTTTCATGAGTCCGTTGAAGACCATTCCTGACTTGATGTCCAGTCCGGACTGGACCATCTCGAACAGCTGCCTCTTGATCGGCATGTGGCCCATGTATTTCGAGACGAGGATATCCACCCATATCGCTTCGGAATATTTTCCTTTCGGAATAATCTGGGCGGCTGGCGGGGCAAATACGATGGACGGAGAACCATCGCTCCCGTCCGGGATGCCGTAAGCCTTCCGGATCAGTTTCCTGATGAAATACTGCTTTCTCATTGAAATCTGGTAGGATATGAGTTCCAGCCCGGGTTTTTCCGGCATTGCCATCCCGGTTTCCGGGCATGTCCGTTCCGCCTCCGGCAGCTCCAGGAAGACTTCGACTACGGGAAGATCCTCCGGTATTTTCCTCCCGCTGCCGGGATGTCCCGGAACCGCTCCGCGCGGCCTGACCGCCTTTTCAGGAAGGAATGGCTCCTCAGTTTTTTCCAAGGACGGTAAGGCAAAGTCATCGCCTTCTATGACAACGGTGTCTTTCAAGTCTATATCGGCGATCTTCAGCTTCTCGCTTTTCAGTCCGAAAAGCATCGATGCGAACTTCTCCGCCCTTGCCTTCTCCCGCCTGAGCTCGGAGCTGAGCCTCCCGCAGGCGATCTCCAGCCTTCCGCATCTTTCCCTTTCCGCCTTCAGCTCCTCATCGAGGACGGCAATCCTCGTGTTCCGTTTTTCAAACTCCCGGGTCGCGTCCGCAAAGATGGCGCGCAGCCGCTCATTCTCGATCCGCAGCCGCCCAAGTTCCCCGTCCGCGCGGTTTTCCGTGGCAGTGTTTATGTTGGTTCTCCTTTCTTACCCGCCTGTGCGTTGCACGCGGACAGGTCTGCCCTTTGTCAGATGACGTTCCTTCAGCGCATCGTAGTTGAGCCGGCTTATTTCCAGCAGGACGGCCTTCACCTTCCTGTACCGGCGGCTCATTGCCTTCGCCTCCTTTACTGCACCGGGAGGCAGATAAAGAAGTTTGGTCTTTCCTCCCTCCTTCGTCGAAAGGTAGTATTTCCTGTGTTTTTTCCCCTTGTTGCAGGTGCAGTTCTTTCCGCACTTGAGATAATTGACGATCACCGAACCTACCAGCATGTCAAGGTTTTCGTTCAGGCGCCTTGTCTTCCCGTCCCTCTTTTTCCCGTCCATCGCAGTCCTCCTTTTATATGGTCAGCCTATACACTGACCATATTATAGCACAAGGCAATCCGCGCGTCAAGGGGGTTCCTGAAAATATTTTGATTTTTTTTTTGGGGGGGGGCAGCTTGTAAGATTATCCGGAGGAATTACATTAACACAAAGTTTACTGAATATTTACTAAGGGTGGATAACATGAGCGCGACGACTAAAGATACACTGCCGATGATTCCGGTCAACTCGAAAATCACCACCTTCGGCGGATTAATCCACTGCCAGTGGGATGAGGATTCTCCGATTACCCTGCATGGGCACTTGCCGTACTTCTGCGAGTTCATGCATACTGGGGGATTATTTGAGCGTCTGGTAAAAAACTGTCCACTGAAGTACAAAAGCAACAATGCTCCGGAAGTCGGATCTGTTGTTGGAACCATTCTTCTGTCAATTCTGGCCGGGCATACCCGTTACCGTCACGCCGGTTCGTTATATGGTGATACGGTCTCACCGACAATGCTGGGCATCGGGCAGCTGGTTTCCTACGATTCTCTTCGACGCGCTTTTGCCAAGGTCGACGAGCAAGCAGCCATCAAGTGGCTGCAGGATGAACTGCTCTATTGCTGTGAGCCGCTGCTGAGTAACGGATATGTTCTTGATCTCGACCCTACGGTCAAGCCTCTCTACGGCCATCAGGAGGGTGCGAAAAAAGGTTATAATCCGAAGAAGCCCGGTCGTCCGTCGCACTGCTACCACTCATATTTCATCGGAAGCCTCCGTCTGGTGCTGGATGCCGAAGTCCGTGCCGGAAATGAAACTGCGGGACGCTATTCGCATGAGGGACTCTGGGATATTCTGGACAAGAGGATCCCCCGTCATCTTCGTCCGACCGTAATCCGGGGCGATATCGGATTTGGCAATGAGGGCACCATGTCCGGATGTGAATCGCGGCAGTTGAAATATTTGTTCGAACTGCGGCAGAGCGTCAATGTCAAGAACCTGATTGAACAGCTCGAAAAAAGTCATGGATTATGGCAGGATGCTGGCGAGGGCTGGCAGGGATATGAAACGCAACTGCAACTAATGGGCTGGTCATGCTCGCGACGGGTGATTGTCCTGCGTCGTCCCGCATCTCAAAAGACCAGGAAGGACAATGGAGTCAATTTATTGCCCGCGCCGAAAAACCAGGTGGAGGAGGAACTGTTTTTCCCGGAAGTTATAGGCCAGGAACAAATTCTGGAATATGACTGGGCCGTGCTGGTCACCAATCTCGATTATTCCATAATTGCGGCGTCACAGCTCTACCGTGACTGCGGCGATTGCGAGAATATTTTCGACGAACTGAAAAATCAATGGGGATGGGGAGGCTTCACTACCCAGGATCTCAAACGCTCCGGCATCATGGCCCGACTGGTGGCTCTGGCGTACAACTGGTGGAATATTTTCTGCCGTCTGGCTGAGCCGGACAAGCACATGGAAGCAAAAACTTCTCGGCCTCTACTTCAGCAGGTGATAGGCAGACTCAGCAATTGCGGCGGCAAACGCCTGTTCCATCTGACTGCGGTCGGGGCGCAGGCAGCTGACACCAAACGTCTTTTCGAGCAGATTTCCTCTTTCCTCAACCGGATAATTTCAACTGCGGCGCAGTTGAATCCGGTACACAGCTGGACTCTCATTCTAGCCCAGGCGTTCAAGGTATTCTTGCGCGGATGCGCAATCTGTCCAGGCGCAGAGGGATCTCAAATCCTCTTGCCTATGCGATCATGAAATTCCAACTACTTTTTCTATGTTTATGTTTTAAAGTGCAGAAGAACCAGAAAAGACCCCAGATTTCGCCATCCGGCTTGTCATTCTAAGAGGATACGGCTTCAAATGAGACTGTCTTCCCGTCAGGATTTTTATCAGTCGGGAAACTCCAGCTTGAAGGCATCGGCATGCCTTTGGCATGACTTATAAGCTCCTGAGTCAGCTCCTTCCCATCTATAGTCCATTTGACTTTGATCTTACCCATATAGATGAGTTGGATATCCTTATCTTTGGCTGTGAAGCGGAGCGGATTGTCCGCAACAGCACAAGTCCATATCTCGACACCGCTCCAGGTCCACTGCTTTTTATTGGAAGTCCAGCCTTCACTTGAACCATATAGGAACTATTGGAGCCAGACGCGCATACTCATATTGCCCTGAAGCAAGCAGAGGTGGAAGCGCCTTGACCGATACCGGGGTAGAGGCAGATCAAGTCCCGAAAGAATGGCTGAAGTCAAAGCCTTGGCATAGAGTTCATGCCATATGTCGAAGGGATGGGTACCATCAGGAAAGGACGATTTTGCAGTGAATGTTCCGTCCTTGAGTCCCTCGTCGATCTGTGGCCCTGTGATAACCTCCGTAATCCCGCAGTGGAGGGCGACGCTATGATGGGCCTCGATGAACGGAGTAACAACACCCTTGGAATAGTATTCCTCCTGGAAGAGAGCAGTACCTGTATAGAGGAAGACTATACCGAACTTGGGGTTCCTAAATGCGGGAGCGATCCTGTTTTACGAAATTGGCCTGGAGTCATATTGAGTTCCTTCCTGAAGAGACGGACGAAATGTTGTGGAGTCATTTCTCCGGCGCGGCTGCATATTTCCTTGCAACTTAGAGTCGAGTCCTTTAGCAATTTACAGGCGGCGAAAACGCGGAGTTTGTTCAGATATCTGTGTGGAGCGCAGTTCAACTCAGCCTTGAAGACGCGCGTCAGGTGTGCATGGCTTACACCAAGTTCACTGGCAACCAGATTTACGCGCACGTTCTCTGTAAAGCGAGTATCAAAAATTGTGCAGGCCCGAGTGACAAGACGTCCGACAGGGGCATTTGCAAAGGTTCGTCTCTCCATGTTTGCTCCAATGGTGTTCAGAAGATCCATGATGATAGCGGCTCCTTCATAGGGAGTGATGCGAATCAGTGCACCGTCATACGCACTATAGGAGGAGAGCCTCCTTAAAACGGCGCTGTTCATATCCAAGGGGAAAATATGTCCATACCGTTCGACCATTCCCCGGACAATCTTCGTCGGCATATCCCCTTCGAATTTGATGAAAATATATTTCCATGGCACCTTTGCGTCAGGAGGATAGTAGTATGCCGTAGTTGGATCTCCCAACTCCCACAGGAACCCATATCCGGGCGGAACCCAGTGCGTACCTTTCGCATCTTTGAAAACCCCTTTTCCGGAAAGTGTATATTGAAAGCAGATATGCTTTTCGCTTCTGCGAAAACGACCCTCATAGTGGTACGTAGGGGAATCCCTCTCTTCAACGGATATAGCCATAAGCGCTGGTAAAGGAGGCAGAGGCCGGGCGGTCATGAAGTTTGTCAGCCATGATATCATGGGATAAAATCTCTCCGTACATCAAGTCTAGTTAATAAATATCAAATTTGACTGTCTTGTTTCTTTTCATAGCATACAATACAGTATATTCCATGAGACACAACTATCCATTCAGAAGTTCCCTCCAGGTTTTTCATGGGGTGTGTGCGCTAAGAATCACAAGTCCGAGTCGCGCAACACTACTGGTCGATGAGGTAAAGACGAGGGTGTTTACTTTAGTCGAACTATTGGTAGTTATTGCGATCATCTCCATAATCATGGCGATGTTGCTACCTGCACTGAAGGGAGCCAAGGAGATCTCGCAAGCAACTGCATGCCTCAACAATCAAAAACAATTTGGCGTTGCGTGTCAAATGTATGCCGGAGATTATAATGAGTATTTGCCAATGCAACATGATGGCGATTGTTACTGGCGGCTCAAACTAAGCGTGTATGTTTTTCCCGAAACGAGCGGTGCCATGTCCAATGCAGATCCTCTTTTGTCTAAAGGAGTTTTCCTTTGTCCTTCTTATAAAATGTTTGAGATACCTGTTAGTCGGCAAGGAGGATATGGATGGAATTTCAGGTATATGGGGAACATGCTTACAGCAGATGGCAGGCATATGGATGACCAGGGTAGAACTATCCGGGTGAGCAATGTAAGCAAGCCCTCGGATACCATAGTAATTGGAGATGGAACAGACTGGTACGATCTTTTTTGGCAGCCCTGCATCCTGTTTTGTCCTTCCGAACCCGCTGCCAACTCCGCACCAACTCCTACTGTTGGGAATAGACATTCAAAGGGTATAAATCTCACGTGGGTTGATGGGCATGTGTCAAACATGAAACAGAACGACTTGCGGCGTGGTCTTAATGGCGACATTGACTACTTTTATAGAATGAAAAAATGAGTAACAATAATTAAATGAGGAACAAAGATGAAATCAATGATGATCGGATCTGTCGGAGCGGCTGCACTTGCCTTTTCCGTGCTTACGGTGTCCAGTGTGAAATCAGCGGAAACTTTCGGTGGGGGCGATGTCAAAAAGGGAAATCTTTCGGTATCGGTCTCGGAAAATGGGGCTATTGATGCGATTTCGCTTGACGGAGTCAACCTCCTTGCCACGAACGGCGGCCTAACAACCACCGGTTCGCCAAAGGACGAATGGGAGCCGTGGTGTCCGCAGATGTGGTTAAAAGAGACAAAGGTCGAAAAAGAAGAGACTGCGGACTGCACAACCATAACCGCCACAGGTGTGATGAAGCCTAAAGATGTCGAGGGACAGAACAACTTCAAGACAGTCATCAAGGTCTATGCCGACAAGATAGTCTTCTCCGCGAAGATAGATACCCCCGTGAAAGCTCTCTGGAGACGCTGCGGGGGAGCCTTCTGGCTTGATTCTGCAAACTTCGCAAATGCAAAGTTCCGCGCGGACGGAGGCGAATGGAAGGATATGCCGGAAACACGCGGCAACAGGAACCTGCTCTATCCGGACAAAGCAGCTGTACTCGATGTCAAAGGCGGCAAATATCTGGCGACCTTCAAGTTCGACGGGATAAAAACCTATTTCTTCGATGAAAGAGAAGGTGAAAAACCGCGCTTAATGCTAGAATATCACAGCCCTCAACAGGAATCCAGCGATGCTCGCGGAAATAAGACATATGGTGTCGAATTCAGCGTGGCAATAACGCTGGGTCAGAATAAGTAGGAAATCCATTGTGCAACTTGAGGTGCAACCAAATTTCGAAATCCAAATATCGGAATACAAAACAAATTGTAGATCCATGAAATTTCAAGTGTTTCAAACATTATTTAGAGAACCAGATTTTCATTGTTTCGGATTTCGAGTTTTGTGCTTCGGATTTAATACAAAAACACGATAGGAGCAAACATAATGAATCATAGACTAGTATCTGCCGTCCTTTCAGCATTGCTTTCATTTTCCTGCGGAAGCCTTTCCGCCACCGAGAAATTCAACGGGGGCGAGGTGAAGAAGGCCGGTTTCAGCGCTGTCTTCTCCAGCAGGGGATGTATTGACGCGATATTGATCGACGGACAGAAGATCATGCGCACAAACAATGGCGTTACCACCACTGGATCAAAAGACAACGAATGGGAGCCGTGGATGCCTCAGATGTACTTGAAAGACGTGAGCCTCTCCAAAGAGGATACTCCGGAATGCACGGTCGTGGCATCCTCAGGAATTCTCCAGCCTAAGGGTTCAAGTTCGTCCAGCAAGTTGAATGTCATAGCCAAAATCTATGCCGATAAACTGGTTCAGGAGTGTTCGATCAGGACTCTGGACAAGGATCTCTGGAAAAGGGTCGGGGAATCATTCAATCTGGATTCATCCGTCCTTGGGGCGATTAACTATAGGGCGGATGGCGGCGAATGGAAGGCAATTCCAGAAACAAAAGGCAATAGAAACCTCCTTTGGCCTGAAAGCGCCTCGATCCTTGAAGTCATTTCTGAAAAATATCTGCTGACCTTCAAGTTCGACGGGATAAAAACCTATTTCTTCGACGACCGCAAGGATGTCTCTCCATACATCAACCTTGAACTCAACATCCCTCCGTCCGAAATAAAGGAAGAGGATGGGACAAGCAGCTACGGAGGAAATTTCACCGTGGCAGTTTCATTCGCCCAGAACAAGTCCGGGGCGCTTCCAGTAAAGCCAAAGGCTGATCCGAACGCCGGTTCGGCGATCCCTGCCTCATCCTTTGAGCTTTCAGAGAAAGGCAGGCTCGTTGAGTCCAGCGACTTCAGGAAGAGATATTCCCTGGACGGGCAGTGGGATCTGATGCCGCTCGGAGGAACTGCTGATTTCGCTTCAGATCTCTTCAAATATCCCGTCCCTGCGGAAAAATGGAGGAAAACGGACGTGCCGATGCCTAGATATATTCAGGATGAATGGAACGGACCGCAGCATGCCGCCTGGTACAGGACGCAGTTCACCGTCCCAGATGATCTGAAAGGCAGGGCAATATATCTGCACTTCGAGGAAGTGAGCTTCGATACTAGGGCCTATCTAAATGGCAAGGAGATCGGAAAGCATTTTGGCGGATACATCCCTCTTGATTTCGATGCAACCGACAGTATTCTCCTGGGCAAACCCAACATTCTCGAGGTTTTCACAGGGGATGCCACGTCCGCATACCACAAAAATATGTATCCGCAGGGAGCGCCGAAAACCGGCTGGGCAGGCAGGCTGGAAATAAAGGATTCATCCCTCTTCGCCCTGCTATTCAGTTCCCACAAAGGGATCATACAGGGCGTCTATCTCGATGCCATGCCGCAGTCGTATATCAGCGATGTATTCGTGAAAACCTCAGTCCGCAAATGGAAGCTTGATGCCGATGTGGAAGTCAGCAACACCGGCAAGGAAGCGAAGAAATTCACGGTCAAATCCTCGATCTGCGAAGGCGACAAGGTCGTCAAGGAGCTTCCTGCAAAGGAAATCGAGGTCGCGCCTTCATCGCTTGCGACAGCAACAAGCTCCGTTGACTGGAAAGATCCAAAACTCTGGGGATTCAAGGAACCAAATCTTTACTTCCTCAAGACCGAGCTTCTTCAGGGAGGGAATGTCGTTGATTCCATAAAGACACGTTTCGGGTTCCGCGAGTTCTGGCTTGCGGGCGCTGATTTCTATCTTAACGGCGTAAAGACGAAACTCCGTGAATGCGCGACCCACATCTATTTCCATCCGGGATGGATTGACTGGGACAAGAGATATGCCGGCAAGCCTTACGAGGGGGCAAAGGCGGAGATGGAAAGCATCCAGCTGGCAAACTTCAACTGTACAAGAATGGTGCATCGTCCGCACCCCGCATTCTTCTACGATATCGCGGACGAGATCGGGCATCTTGTCATTTCCCATTTCCCTGCAGCCTTCAACTATGGGCAGTTTGATATCAAGAATCCACTTCTTGCAAAAAACGCCGAGGTGACTGTCACTGGCCAGGTCAGGAAGGAACGCAACCATCCTTCAATAATAATGTGGGAGGGGGAGAACGAAGGATTCCCTTATGGAGAAAATGAAATTGCGAGGAACTACGCGGAGTTTTATTACAAGAGTATTGGTCAGGTCGCGAAGAAGCTCGATCCGACCCGCACGCTGAAATTCGGTGGTGACGGCGACATCTTCGACAAGGCTGACATAGTTGACATACACGGAGGAGACCTGCCTGACCTTGGCGACACACCCCTGCCCAACAGCAACTGGTTGGTGCTCGACAGGCTCGAAGGGCGTTCGCACGGTCCAGTCGGCAGGGTCTATGGCCTTCTCGGAGGAGAGAAATGGATTTGGAAGAAGAACAAACCACTATATCTCGGCGAAGGTCTTTACTGGATGTCCAGTCCCGACAAGGGCAAGGCCGCAAGATTCATAGGTGAAAAGGTCTATGACGACAGGCAGCTTGGTGATCACTGGTACAGGGGGCAGGAAAACGATTTTGGCGCTGGCCTGTCCGAATATTTCAAGGTCGCTATCCCGATCTGGAGGATGATGGGCGTCCTTTCGGGCTACTGTCCATGGGGTGTCGCCTCCGGATTCGGTGTGACACTAACAATGCACGATTTTCCTGTGTTCCAGGTTTCCAGGGAGATGATGAAGCCGGAACGCTTCTTCTTAAAACAGATGTATTGCAATTTTTTCGCTGGCGATAAAATCAATTATGACTTCTGTTTCATAAATGAGGACAAGAAATCGAATGATTACACCATAGAATGGTCCGCGTCGGTGAACGGTGCGAAGTTCGCGGATGATAATTTCCGGCTCAAGATTGATCCTGCGGAACTGAAATGGAAGGCTGTTTCCTTCGACGCGCCCATGGTCGACGGGAAGCAGGATATCATACTCGAAGTCAAAATGTCCCGTGACGGGACCGCGGTCCATGCGGAGAAGATCGTCTTGAAGGCATATCCGCATCGGGTAGTTTCAGCCATAGGCAAAAAAGTCTGCCTATTTGATCCGGACGGCAAAACTGGAAAAGCATTGTCGAAGATCGGGGTTAAATTCGATGAAGTCTCCTCGGTTGAGGATGCCATAAAGGCGAAGCCTGATATCTTCATCATAGGGCAATTCGCACTGTCCGAGGGGACGGATGTACCACTTGCACTTGATGAATATGTGCGTATAGGAGGCAAAGTGCTTGTGCTTTCACAAAAAACAGGGAAAGCATACTCTCCTGCATCGCGTCCTGACGCCACGCAGTCTGTGACTCGCGAAAATGTTTTCATCTGCGATAAAAACCATCCGCTTGTGAAAGATATTTCCGATGATGAACTAAAATACTGGAACCATCCGGAATGGGACCTGGCGCACAGCGTATCCCTGTGTGCCGGACAGAAGTTCGGAAGGGGAAACATCCATGCGGTGATGGACTGCGACAACATGTGGTTCGCGCCGCTCCAGGAGTTCCAGTACGGGAAAGGACTCTATGTCGAATGCTCGTTGGACATAGTGAACAAGATAGGCTCGGAACCGGTTGCTGAAAAAATCTGGACTAACATTCTCAGCCGGCTTGCAAATTTCGCAACTCCGGAATACAAGCCGCTCTTAGTCCTGAGAGACGAGGAGATTGTGAAGAACTTCCAGAAACAGGGCATTGTCTGTTACGGCACAGACAAGATCCCGGAATCCGGAATTCTTATGCTTACCAATAATTCCAAGATCTCAGCAGATGAAAAGAGCATACTGAGGAGTTTTGCGGAAAAAGGGAACACCTTATGGTTCCACTTGCGCAAAGATGCTGACTCGTCTCCGGTGGAAGCCGTCACCGGTTCAAAGATAAAAGTCAGTCCGTATCCCGGAGATTCACGCGAGAGGGCTGTCAGGAGAACCGAATCGGGCAGGATCTCAAAGACTTTGTCGGGAATAAACAGTGTTGCGATCTACGAGAGGAATTCTGTTGACGACATCTGGACTGCCGAAGGCGGGAATTCAACGGAATTGGCAACGGGAGGAGCCATCATAGAATTCAATGCTGGCAACGGCAATGTGATTGTCGAAAGGATAGCCTGGGACAATCCGACTAACCTCCTTCACCAGCAGTGGGCGGATCATTTCCTGCATTCCTTCGTCACGAATCTTGGCGCCGAGATAGACGTCTATAAATATATGAAGAGAAAGATCTACAATCCTGAGAACTTCGTCCAAGTGGATATTTCCCAGGTCTGCAACCGCGGATTCAGGGACGATGTTCCAGACAACGGTGAAGGCGGATGGACCGATCAGGGGCCTGGCAACGATATGCGTGGAATGAAGACTGGAAAGCAGACCTATCATCAGATTGTCTTCGGCATAGTCGATCCGTTAAAGAACGATGGTAAATCCTGCCTTGTGATGAATTCGGAAAGGTACTCGGCAGATTCTCCGAAGAAAACTTCGGAAATTTCTGTCAACGCAAAGGTGGACACCCTCTTCTTCCTGCACACCGCTGCCTGGTATGGGGACGCGCAAAGAGGGAAACCTGTGATAAAATACTTTATAACATATGATGATGGCACTGTCGCAAAGGTCGAAGCGATCGGTGGCGACAACATCAAGGACTGGTGGACTCCCGGCAACTGCGAGGAGTCGCGCGGCGTTTCCCTGCTCCTGAAGTCGGACACGGAAGCCGACACCGTACCAAGAAGGCGCGGACTCCAGCTCCAGGAGTGGGAGAATTCAAATCCAGAAAAGACCATCGGATCCATAAGAATTGAGAGTGCGAATTCCGGAGCTATCCCTATTGTAATGGGGATAAGCGGGTACAGAAAATGAGGAAGTATGGGAAAAGAGGTATCAGCTATAATGAGAACTGTGATCAAAAATGCGGCAGTGCCGGAAGAAGCGCTATCAGCCGTCAATCGTCTGCCTTCATCTGATTTTGGAAGAGGGAAAATAAGTCCCAGCCTTGTCGAAGCCGACTCAAAGCAGAGCTTTACCATCACATATATCGCCGGGAGGCGGGGACTCCCGCAAGGGAACGGAATCACTATCGCATTTCCACAGCATGGATGGAGTCCTCCGTCCGCAGATAAAAATAAGGATGGGTATATCTGCGCTGAAAACACGGGCTCCGCAAGCATTTCCATCGAGGTAGGCTCAAAAGTTGGAGACAGGCGTTCTCCTCACGTCAGCGGCTGGGTCACAGTTAAAGTGATCTCAGGGGAACTGAAGGAGGGAGATGAGATAATAATTTATTATGGAGGCAAAGGACAGGATGCGCCCGGGGCCGAAGTCCAAAACCAACCTGTGAAAACAATGCCGTTTGTTATGTGCTATGCTCTCAATCCGCTTCCCTCGTTTATGGGGGACGTGGATGATAAAGCCTTTCCGGGATACAGCGCATTTCTAAACCGCCTTGCCGAGGAGCCAAAACTGGAAGTAGTTACAGGAAAGGCAAACAGAATTGATTGCGTCATTCCATCGGTTGCGACTCCAGGCGAAAGCTTAAAAGCAAAATTTGTTTTAACCGACAAATGCAGAAATCCCGCGCTTTCAACCGATACGACAAAGATAGAAAAAATAATCTGGAATAACGGGACTCCGTTGCTCAATATTGCTGGCGGAATTATTGAATGTATGGATTTTCCCTCTTCGGGTTTTCCAATCCGCGTAGACATCAACATAAAAGCTCCGGACGAGTTAGGATTCAAATATCTTCACTTTGCCTGGGATGGAGAAGAGTTCATCAGCAATCCGATCGAAGTTGCAGGAGCAACTCAAGATAAGGTATTTTGGGCTGACTTGCACGGACAGGGAGCGCAGTCTGACGGGATTGGAGAGCCCGCTGAATATTTTGAGAGGGCACGCGACTGGTTTTTCCTGGACATTGCCGCGCTTACAGACCATTCCGACGGCCTTTGCTGGCCGCTGATGATGTGGGAACAAAAATTGCGCGAAGACAAATGGGATACTCTTTGCAACGCGACAAGGAGATTCAATCGTGATGCCGAATTTGTAACTTTTCCGGCTATGGAACTCTCAAGCGACATCATCAAGTATCCCTCGGGAATTAACGAAAGGAACCATAGAAACGCTTATTTCTATGACGAAGATGATTCCGTATGTTTCAGTTGGCGTGAATACCCCGACACCATGGAGTGGTTTCGTATTATGAACGGCAGGCGCTACATGCAGATTCCTCACACACACGAATACAAGCTTAACTGCGCTCACCACAACCCCGTCCATGAAAGATTGATTGAAGTGTTCAGCGATAAAAAGTCCGGGGAATATTTTCATGTCCCAGGAAAGTCGCCAACGGAAGACCACGGTGGCTTCCTGGAGTTTCTTAAACGCGGCTACCGTGTCGGATTCGTGGGCGGGGGAGACTACCATTGCAACGTCCCCGGAAGACATTATCCCGCAAAGCTAAAAGCGGGATATATGACAGAGGCATGCCAAGGGGGCTATGCCGCAGTAATTTCAAAAAAACTGACACGGGCGGGCATATGGGGGGCAATGCACTCACGGAAAACCTATGCTACAACAGGCGCAAGAATCATAATCCATTTCTCTATGACCCATCGCGAATATGAAACGCATATGGGAGAGGAGAAGGTCACGGGACTGACAGACAGATCAAAACGTAGCTTCAGCTTCTCTTTCGCGCTGACTACGCCCTTAAAGGAAATCATTCTTGTCAGACAGGGGATTCCGTTGATAAAACTTTCGCCTGCGGAAAGATGTTCTACTAATTCGTTTCTCGACATGGACTATAATGCTATGACGGGAAAAGCTGTTCTTGTGGATACTGAGCCGTTGGCAGGTCTCTGGATGGAGGCAAGGTCCCCGCTGCCTTCCCATAAATTCATTTACTATTACGTGAAAGCGGTTCAGGAGGATGGCGATACCGTGTGGGCCAGCCCAGTTTGGCTCACTAATCAACAAGTAATATTGGACAGGATAAAGGCAGGTGTTTAATTTTTACAAAACAAAAATAAATACCAGGAGAGACAAGATGAACAACTATCCATCTATACATAAACGAATGTCTCGTGAAGTAAGACAGGGAGTGCCGTGTGAGGGAAATCCGCACACACGATTTGGTCATGAGGTAAAGTTATCTCTTGCAGAGCAAGACAAGGCTTTCACATTAATCGAGTTACTCGTCGTAATTGCAATCATCGCGATACTTGCAGCCGTGCTTCTGCCAGCACTCAAGAAGGCGAAGGATCGTGCTTACGAGATAGGATGCGTCAATAACATTAGAAACGTCGGACTTAATTGTAGTTACTATGCCGGAGATTGGGACAGTTTTCTGCCAATGAGCTATACCATGACAAACGAACAGTGGTGGAGGACGTTGTTGAGAGCAGGATATTTAAATGAAATGATGCAGACAAACGGCTCATTCCTTCCCTACGGAAGTAAGATAAAGACAACAGTTTTCCAGTGTCCCGGGATAACGACTTTTGATTATAATGGAAACACTGGATATTATGTTGCCTTCGGTTCTCCATTTGCCGTAATGGGCAGAGCCTATGCTGAAGATGAACCGCCAGGAACATATAAAGGACGCTTCAAAAAAATCCATCAGTTTCAATCGTCTGAAAAGACTGTCCTGCTTTTCGATGCGACAATGAATACAGGATGGATATACTGCGGAGCAAACTATGCCGCCTATTGGGGAGATCCCTTGCAGCTCCAGGGCTGTTTTGGGAGAAATCATGGAAACAGGGCTAATTTTTTGTTTCTTGATTTTCATGCTGGCGCAGAAAACGGACTTGATTTGCTAAACGCAACTTCGTTCCCTGTTCCGTGGTAAATATGATGATGCCGTGAAGACATGTAATCCGGTTATCAGAATGAATTATTTTAGAATAGGCAACTCATACAAAGCGGCATTGGAAGTCTCCGGAGAAGCATGTAGTTAATTACGCATATTTTCTGGCGAAGGAAAAAGCAGAACAAACGAAGTTATGGAAATGGGAAAATAAATTCTTTTTACGACAGGGGGTTATTGTATGCGCCAGCGCTTATCTGCGTCAAAACGAATGCCGGAAGACGAAATTACATCGGGGGAACGCCGGATATGGCAAATCCGTTCGTCCGGCTTGGCCTATAAGGAGAAATCGACGCGTAATTCATTTATACGCAAAGGGTTTACTTTAATCGAACTACTCGTTGTAATTGCTATCATCGCAATTCTCGCTTCAATGCTTTTGCCGGCTTTGAAAAACGTAAAATTACAAGCGAAGGGCACACTCTGCATTGGCAACATGCGTCAACTGGGACTTGGTTATGCAAGCTACTTGGACGATTTCAATCAGCATCTATGGGGTCGCTTGGCCAGCAGTCCATACAATCCCGCTGACTGTCGTTTCCCTTATTTTATAGACAGCAACTACACGAAGGTCAAATTCGGCATTGACAACCGCTGGTTGTATTCAAATGAAAGTCAGCCCAACACGATCTACTATTGTCCTGCCAATCCTCCGCAAGCAAGCATGCAATTGAACGGAGACCCTTCGAACTATATCCTAAATCTAATGCTGCTGCATTACAGTCCTCCGCAATCATACTACTACATGGGTGTCATATCCCGGGTACAAGTTCCATCGCAAGTCTCAATCATGGGGGAGGGAAAGTTTTTGCTTCCCAGCGACCACTCCTGGGGATATGCCATTTGGGACACGACTCAGAATTGGGCTCCGCACTTTGGGGGTGCCAACTTGCTTTTTGTTGACAGCCATGTCGAGCGAATACCTAATGCCATGGAAAGTAAATATGTAGGACGGGCGGATCAGCCGCCTTCGTCATGGTGAAGGGCTGATAGTCGTGAAATATGTAAGCCAGAGAATCATAGTCATAATATGTATAGTGTTATCGTTATATAAAGTGGGAATAAAAATATGAATTCAAGTTACGAATGGCTGAAGATATCGAGGACTTTCCTGTATGACGCATACTGGCCGCTTTTCACACCGGAGCTGAAATACACACCCGAAGAGGTGGATCGCTGTCGGAAAAAAGATGAACGCGAACGTGATCCGTTCCGGATCCATCGGCAAGCGGGCCCTTTATCCGAGCAGGAACCGCAGCGTCGGCCTTTTCAACTACGCTCTGGACAACGGAGAAGACAATGATCAATATTAAATACGTGGAGCAATGGAAGGCAGATCCTAAGTGCGGGCCGGAACTCTCCAGATCAGGAGACATCCTGTTAACATCAGCAGATAAGAATCCGATATGCGCCGGAGGATGGCATATTGTGCATGACGGGATCCGTGAAGGATCCGCCTATGATATTGTTGTACGGGTCAGGATTAAATATGTTGGGCGGCCTCGGGACGCACTGCAGTGCACTGGCTCATGGTTCGCGCTTGGTTCCTCGGAATCCCCGCATTCTTCAAAGCGCCCTTATTTCTTTCTGATCCCCAGGAAGATTTCGGAGACGGAAATTGAATTCCGCCGTGTCATGACCGCACCCCCTGGCGCAAAGGAGCTTACAATCCGCTATGCCTTCAAGTGGACGCTTGAAGGATGCGCTGAATGGTCACTGCCATCTGTAAGGGAGACAAGCGCTCCAGTTCCGAGGAAAGTGCGCGCCGCAGTCGTCACCGGCTCAATGAGGAAAATCAAAGAAACTAAATTCAATTCAATATCGGATCATGTAAAATTCTACGGCAGCATCTGCGAGGATGCCTGCCGTTCGGCAAAACCTGATCTGATAGTCCTTCCGGAATTATCTCTGCAGTGGAGGCTTTCAAAGCATGGAGTATTCGAACATTCAGTCGCCATTCCGGGATTCGAGACGGACATTTTTGCAAAGATCGCAGCTGCAAACAATGCACACATAGTCGTCGCAACTCTCGAGCAGGCAGGCTCCGGACGCTGCCATAACGCCGCCGCAGTCATAGGCCCGAAGGGCGTTGTCGGAATCTACCGTAAAGTTCATCTGGCCCCCGGGGAATCGGAATCCGGGATCACCCCCGGAGAGTCGTTCCCGGTGTTCCAGACACCTATCGGCCGACTCGCCTGCAACATCTGCATGGACAGTTCATCTCTCGAGTCGTCACGTCTTGCCGAACTGGTCGGAGCCGAAATCCTCGCGTTGCCGATTATGGGTGATTTCCGCGCCGACCGGCACACCCCGGGAGAGCCGGTTTTCGATGAGATCCGATGGAAGGCGATAATGATGACGCGAGCCATGGACAACTCAATGCATTTTGTAATCGCAAGGAACGATTCCATAGGAAGCTGCATAGTCGATCCGCTGGGTTCGATAATCGCATGGAACGATGGAACACATGACTTTATAAACGCCGAGATGGAGCTTGACAAGGAGAGCCGGATGTGGAACGGCTGCCTGTGCAGGGATGCCCTTTGGGTTACAAGACGGCCTCATCTATATGGAATATTTACAGACGCTGGCAACAATGCGCAATTGAAGCTGTGAACATCATAAAGGAAATTTCAAAAAGACAAGCGAATAAGACCATATGGCAATATGAAACATAAATTTAATGCAAGGCTGGGAAAAACAAATGAATTCAAAATATGAATGGCTGAAGAGATCGAGGACTTTCCTGTATGACGCATACTGGCCGCCTTTCACACCGGAGCTGAAATACACACCCGAAAAGGGGATCGCTGTCGCAAAAAGAATGAATGCAAACGTGCTCCGCTTCGGATCTATCGGCAAATGGGCCCTGTATCCGAGCAGGATCATGCCGCGTCATCCGGACCTCAAGGGGCGAGATCTCCTTGGCGGTACAATCGATCTGGCTCACAGGAACGGAATTAAGATCATCGTGTATATACCCGTTTCCCACGCCCTGCCCACTGAAATCGTGTGGAAGAAGAAACCCGAATGGGCGTTCCTTGGCGATGGCGGTAAATTCGTAGAATCGGTAAAGCATTTCGGTGGACACGAAGTCGCACCGACCTGCATAAACGGCAAATACCATGAGGCCATCCTTGGAATTGTAAGGGAAATCATAAACAACTACGCGCCCGACGGAATCTATCTCGATGGCCCATATCAGGGCTGGGCCCATCACAAGACGATCTGCCAGTGCAAGGACTGCAAGGATATGTTTTTTTCTGACACAGGCACGCGTCTGCCACAAAACAAAACATCCGATGGCACATGTGTCATCAACACTTCTGCCGGAAAAAAATATCTGACCTGGATAAATGCGAAACTCGCAAATATCCTCTCTGAAATCAGGGATATCACGAAATCGAGAAAGGACATACCCCTGATAATCAACAGGACGGCTGTCAAGATTACGGGACTGGATAACGAACGGGCAATGATTAAGCTAATTGACGGATTCCTGACGGAGACGGATGCTGGCGGAATCGAAGGATTCAGCTATGGAGCCATCCACAAAAAGGTCGTCTGGAACTACACGACACAGCACAGGTGGTGGCCTCGGCTTAGCTCCATAAGGCTCGAACAGGAAAGCGCCATCGAGGCGTACCGCACCATGTCAATGTGCTCGACTCCGATCGTCGCCTATGCCGGGAGATATTTCTATGGCCAGGAAAATTCCGGATATATGAAAACCGTCTTCAGCAGGATGAAGAAGCTCGAAGGGACGTTGACCGGCACCGAACCTGCGAAGTTCGCCGCTGTGCTCTTCCCCGGAGGCAAGGCACAGGCCACTGTAGACTTCCACGCACTCATGAAGATCAACCCCGACGCCTATGAGATATACAAATGCCTCCACTCAAATGGAATCCAGGCGATGGTATTGCCGGACTACTTCATGGATGACGCCAATTTCGCCTCCTCCTTCAAGATCATATGCATCCCCTCCTCGCTCACGATAAGCAGCAAGCTGGCCGGACAACTGGACGATTTCGTCAAGGACGGAGGGACTCTTCTAGTTTCAGGAAGCCGCATGGACGGCTTCAGAGACAGGGAATCAAAACTTGAGTCGTTGCTTGGAATTGAAGTTCTCAAGGGGAAATGCGAGGAACGCAGGATCATGGAAGACCTGAGATGGCTCGACAGGGCCTATGAATTCTATCTCCAGGCCAAGGGTGATTTCAAATTTGGCAAAACATTGATGCCCCAGTGCGACTTCATTCCGGTGAAGCCGAAGCAGGGAAGCAAGGTTGTGGCGGAAACAGTCTGCTGGCCGAAGGGAGAAAAAAGATTCCCTGCCGTGATTGCCAGTAAGTCAGGAGAAGGCCAGGCCATCTATTTCAGTTCACCAGTC
>JBAQUG010000148.1:0-7130 GCA_049297395.1 Victivallales bacterium
ATGTCCATCGACATAAAGGAGGTTGTCTCCGCCTTGATGCCTTCCAAGAAATCCAGAACCAAGCCATCCGCGCCAGACACATGACCACCCCCGCATATAGTTTGAACTGGATGAGTTCCAGTAGTCCCCAAGGCTGACATCGCCAATCACCATCGTCTGGGAAGGACGCCGCACCTGGCCGTAACTCGCGGGATTGTTGGGCGATGTAGCGCAGGTAACTCCGCCCGAGGTGCCACTTGTCGTGACCCCGTAAGTCAGACGATCAAATCTGTTGTCAGAGAGAGGACGGCAAGAGGGACAAAAGAACAAGCTGACTCCGGCCTTGGACTCCAGGCAACTAAGATAGTCCGGGTTCCCTTCGACTTCCCAAAGTTGCCTGGCCCAATCGTAGTAAGTGGGGTTCGTCGTAGTCGTAATTGGAGGAAAATAGACAGGATATGTGTCGGCATAGGTTTGGAAGGAAAGGTATATCTGCTTCATTTGACCGAGGCATGTGATTCCTTTCGCCATCTCCTTTGCACCCTTCAGAGCCGGCAGGAGCATCGCCGCAAGGATTGCGATGATCGCAATTACGACGAGTAATTCAATCAATGTGAATTTTTTCCCGTGCATAATTACACCTCTCTTTTATTTTTTCCAAACCCCATCTTCTTTCACTTGGCATAGTATATCCAAATATTCGGTAATATGCCATGCCTGTTTCTGCATTTATCATATCTGTTTCTGCATTTAAACGTATAGGAATTTCAACACACACACCAATATCCAACACTCAATTTCCAATTTCCATCGGAATTGAATTCAAAATAATTTTTACTTGGACATTGGATATTCCGTGTTGGCTATTGGATATTCAGAGTTGCGGCTCCTTGGCCGCCTAATTCATGGCGAATGTCTCCATTGGCTGTAGTCACGTTTGGCGGCATCCAGATCCTTGGCTCCCTGATAGAGCGTGAATCCTGTTCTAATCTGTTCGCGTTGATCTGCGGTCAGACCGGTGGTCCACTGCCAGATCATTACTCCGGCATCGCGGCAAAGGCGATGCATTTCCACCGGATCGTAGAACTGTCCCTGGTAGGGGTTGACGGCGTTGAGCTTGCGCAAGGTGATGAGCGAGCGCCACCAGGCCTTGCCGTCGCCGCACCAGTGGATGCATCCTCCGAACTCCTCGAGAAGCCTTTGCGCATAGGGTTTGCAGAAGGTATCATACATTTCGCCGCTGACCATGACGCTGGCGTCCTCCCGTACGCACACCCGGCCAATCGGGTTCGCCGGGGTGGTGAACTCAATGCCGTCAATCACCTGGTGCGCCCGGGTGAAGGCGGCGATGGTTTCGGTTACCAGGGACAGGAAGCCGTGTACCAGCTCAGGCTCATCATACATCTCCAGGAATATCTCGCTGCCCCATATAATCTCGGCGGCATCAAGCGGACCCTGTGTGTCAGCCAAGTCGATGGCAATCCACTCTTTTAGTTTCGGATAGGGTTTCAATGCCTCGACATAGAACGCAACGGTGTCGAATACGCGGCCGCCGAGGCCGCCATGCAGATCTGGCAGCCCTTTAGCCACAAGAGACTTGATCCGCTCTGTGTCATGCAGCGGCAGCGCTGCCGGCAGCGCACCATGATCGAAGCGCATGATCTCGCAGCCGAAGAGAGACGGAAGGATGCCAGTGCCGTAGTTGGCGCGGATGGAAGGCAATGAATCATCCTTGACCAGACACGCAGCATAAACGTGCGCCAGTTCGGAAACGAGCATCTTCTCCATATCAGTTTGTATTTCATCCATCGTGTACTGCGGCCAGCCCGGCACACCGCAGCTCACGATCAACGGCAGATGCGGAATTGGACGGTAGTGCCGGCAGTCCTCCCACAATTGCCGGGTTTGTGACAGATGCACTGGGTCAATGACGGCTTCCAAGCGTTCCAGACACTGTTTAGTTTCAGGTTTCATCGTTACTCCTTTTTGTATATGCCATATTCGCGGAACGCCGCGCACATGGAGGCGGTCTTTTCTGGAGCGTGTCCGACGGCCTGTGGCGTGGAGTAGGCCATGCTGACCAGTCCGCCGTGGTGATTGCCGATGGTGGCGATCATGCGCCGGACGTAGGCGCGGATCTCATCGATTGAGCCGCCGATCATGGTCTTCTGGACATCGACCGGACACCAGAACGCGAGTTTGCCGCCTATTTTTGAGTCCAGATTTTCCAACCCCATGTTCTCCTGCTGGTCCTGCTGAATCACGTCCAATCCTGCATCTTTCAGCATAGGCAGCAGATCAATGATATAGCCGCAGGAGTGCATCCACACATCCATGCCCAGTTTGTGTGCTAGCGCCCAGTTCTCACGGTAATGCGGCATGAAAAATCCTTCAATGAGTTCAGGACTTACCATAAGACGATCCTGCAATCCCCAGTCATCGTAGCCCATCACACCATCGCAACCCAGATCCGCGAGGATTTTGATTGACTCGCGCTGCATCGCCGCCAGCCGTGCGAGCCATGCATGCAAGTCCTCCGGATGCTCGTAATATGCAGTAAACATGTTTTCAAGCCCCATCAGATTGTGGGTGCCTTCGTTGAGGGATGAGCACGGCATGACACCCAGACAGTACCTGGGGTTCTTGTCGGATTTGTTGGCGGTGATGGCCTCCCGTATCGAAATGAAATGCGCGGGGTTGTGGAGATCGGGAAATATGTATTTCTGCTGACGAGTGATGTCGGACAGCGGCCATGCCACGGCTTCACCGAAACTCCCGCCACCCATTGTCTCCCACGTTACGCCCCAGGCATCCACCTTGCGTTTCCGTCCATCGGGCAATAACGTTTCGGGTTGTTGAGGTGCCGACCGTCCCGGCCATAGCCAGATCAGGTCGTTTTCCTTGCCGTCGGGAAGATAGTGGGGCAGGCGATCCGGCCCTTGGAAATGAATGGCACGTTTGACACGTTCACGCGATGTCATATTGACTTTCCTTTTTATTTGAGCCAATTGCAAAACTCTGAATTTTGCTCTCGCCCCAAATTCCTGTACTTTTAAAATTACCTCTCTTTGTTTCTAACGCTTCACATACTGCGGGAATTCCCATGCCAGTTCCTCCCAGCCTATCGGGATGACCGAGAAGACAGCTTTCCTGCCGCACTTGTCTGCGACATTGCGGATGCCATCAAAAAGTTCCTTCATCTTTTCAGGAGAAAAAGTTGAATCGATATCCCATATTGCGAGATTCGCAGCACCGCTGGCAATGGATATTTCCAAGTCCTGGAAAACATCTGCAAGAGGGCGGCTCAAGAGTTCCACGGGATTAACCATTGCGGAAAAATCGATTCCTGGAAGAACTTCATGGATTTTTCTTATGTCCGACTGATAGGAACCCTGCAAACTGGTCAATCCGGGAATTCTGCCGTAGGTTTCAGCGAAAGGCTCGGTCTTGACATTGCAGTGGTGTAACTGGCAATTCGGTTTTTTACCGGTCAGTTCCGCTGCATATTTCACGCAATCCATGTCGTACTGGCAAATCATCTCGTCATACAAGTCCGGAGACATCATAGTCACATTGCAGTTCCCGAGGGGGAATCCGTCAATCGGCCCGAAAAGTCCGCTTATTGAACGGTACGCCATGCACATCGTCTCCCTGATTGCTCCCATGTAATGACGGGCAAAATCCTTTTCGACAATCAGGTCAGCGTAAAATTCCGGACCGCGCATCATGAAGGCGTTATTGGTCACACTTGCAAGATCTATCATCTGAGTCGCCATGCCGTAGCGATCCAGACGTTCCTGGCGCTGTTTCAAGATGACTTCTCCTGCAGCCGTGTTTGCAATATCAACAGGCTTCAATTTCTTCAGCTGATCCTCTGTCATATTCTGCCAGGCATATCCGCCATATTCCTGGATTTCAATATCCATTCCGAGCGCAACTGGAATTATCATCGTATGAAAAGGCATGACCTTTGAAAGAAAGGCCTTGTCAACAACAGGCTGGCCTGCACCGATCCCAAACTCAGCAAAATGTTCATGTAGAAAACGCTGACGGGCAATATACGCCTTATCCATCCAGTCCATGTCGATTGTTGCCGGACGTTCCGCAGCGCCCAGGCAGTGCTTTTCCCACCACTGCCAGACAAAATAAATACTTACAGGCATAGTTTTTGGTGTTTCACGCATGACGCACTCCTTCATGATTTTCTCTGTATTAACAGCGCTTGCTTTCGAAGTCCTTGATTATCTCAAGCAGTTTTTCTTTCCTTTTGCCGGTCAGCGTATTTTGTGGAAGGCGATCATGTTTTGCGGCAAGTTCTTTTGCAAGCGCACAGGTGTTTTTATTTCCAGATGCCTCCCATGAAGACTTGGGGCCGTTAACGGACACTATAGGTTTGAAATACTCATCCGAATGAATCCATTCCATGGTATGGTCTGTGGTCAGATAAGATTCTCCCTGCGGGCCGATTTCCTTGATGAGTTTCTTTGCGATGTGCTTACTATCAACTTCAATTCCACGGCAGATCCGTCTGGCGAATCCCGAGATTTCAGCATCCATTACCAACTGCTCATGACTGCAGGTCAATCCGGTGGCGAACATTCCGCAATTCACAATCAGGTCATTTCCCGCCGCCTGAGAGCAAAACATGCTGAACGTCTTTTCCCAGGCATTCTGTTCGTCATGATCGTGATTGTCGGAATTGGGCGCAGTTGTGTGACATGGGACACCGTAGAATTTCGCCATCTGCGCGCCGGCAATCCGACATAACGTCGTCTCCGCAGAGCCGACCAATGACGCACAGTTCTGCATATTGGCGGTTGTCCAGGAATTGGCGTATAAGACTTTTGATCCTTTTTTCAACAATTGAGCGATTGCCATTCCTGAAATGCATTCGGCGTTGTTCATAGTTATCAGTCCTGCCAGAGTATATGGGGCGGAGAGCCCGGCTATCGGTTCAGGCAGAATCGCAAGAGGAACCCCGCTTGCAACAGTGTCGGTAATAGCATCGAGCACTGATTTCTCCCAGAAAAGAGGGCTCGTGGGCGAAAGCTGCGATATTCCATAGGCCTGATTTTTCAAATCTCCGTCAAATGCGGCTCTGAGCAGCTCGATGACCGAGTTGTTGACATCCCTGCGGTCCGTCGAGAAATATATCGGTTTTGCGCTGTTTTCAATCACGGCTCTTACACCGTAAAGCAATGAGGCTTCAGCTTTTGGAATATCCTGTGGCATCACTGGTATTCCAATCATGTCTATGACTTCAAGCTTGTCGCATATCCTCGCGAATTTCTCAACATCGGCAACAGTGGAATTGCGGGTTTTACCGGTTTCGCTGTCAAGCCAGAAAATCGCATTGTGTCCGGCTGCAAGCCTGGGAGTGCCATCACCAATGACAAATGCGGGCTGTCCGTCTCTGTCAAAAATTTCAATCTTATCAGGAACTGACTCGAGCATATCTTCAACGACAGCCCTGCTGAATTTCACAATTTGTTTTTCCCTGTCGATCTTCATGCCCTTTTCCGCAAGGAATTCCAGCATCTCTCCCGACAGGATTTTCACCCCGCAGTTTTCAAGAATATCGATTGTGGCTTCATGAATGGTTTTAATTTCTTTGCTCGAAAGAACTGTCATTTGTGAAAGTTTCATCGTTTTATTCCTCTATAGTTATTTGATTTTATCCGATTATTGGACTTAACCGGCTTTGCCGGGATTTGTTCTTAAGGTAGGGCGCGTTCTCCGTAACGCGCCGCTTAATAACGGACGGCTGCGGAGAGCCATCCATACCTAAAACAAAAAATACAATTTCCTATACTATCCAGTTAATCCTGTTATCCTGTCAAAAAATCTTAATTCAATGAACGCACCGCCGAAATCATGGCATCCACAGCCGCTGGTTCGAGATCGCTCTGCAAAGGACTGCCAGTGCTCAAGATAAACGGTGCGCCTGGGCCGGACTGGCGAATCTGCTCGCGCACAGCGGCGGCAATTTCAGCCGGATCGTTCCGCAGGAGCAGCAATTCGGAATCAAGATTTCCAAAGAGACAGCGCTTCGGACCAAATACGGCGCGTACCTTGTCAACTGAAATCTGAACACCCTTGCGAGGCTGTTCGAAAGCAAAGGCATCCATAGGTATTGCAGCCTCCTGCGCAAGTATTGGCAGGATATCCCCCTCGTTCCACAGGATAATACGCAATCCCGCCTCATGGGCCGCTTCGGTGACCGAGCGCTGATATGGGAGCGCAAACTCTTCGACCATGGCGGGCGAGATGATATCGCAGGATGCCCAGCCATCGGCAAAAAAGCAGGCTTCGGCGCCCGCCGCCTCCCACTCCTGCATGCGGAGGCGGTCGCCTGCCGCATAACGGTCGCACACGTAATGGAACAACTCAGGTTCAGCCAATATGACCTCCATTGCGCGTTCAAAACCAAATGCGTAGCAGGCGCAGATATAGGCGGGCGAGTGGTGAGGCAGAACCAGGGCGCGGTCGCCTGCATCATGGATCAGTCGAGACAGTCCGGCAAGGTACGACTCGCCCCAGCCTTTGAATTCAGGCACCAGGCGATCGGCATCGGCTACCGAGCGAATCTCACCCACGGAATCGCAGCCCTTGACGTGAGTTTCCATATCATAGAGCGAAAGGCTGTCCTTGCGAAGTCCGCATCGACGGCCACCAGATTCAATCACCCATTTCTCGCCATCTTCCTCAAGCAGGCGCGGAGTAGCGGCTGAACCGGCTCCGGAATACCAGAGGATATCTGGTTGATGCCGCTCAAGCAGGGCGATATGTGCCCGGTGCCAGGTCTCGTGATCCCCGCATGCGAGCTGCCAGGGTTCAAGCCCGGCCACCTTCCAAAGGTAATCGAATTCCCAGGTAAACAATCCTACAGGCACGCGTGTAGTGGGTTTCCCCGCCAACGCCTCCAGGGCCAGCTTACGTCCAATACCGTATGTTTTAGTCATGACATTCCGAGATAATTTCAAAAGTACAGGAATTTGGGGCGAGAGCAAAAACTTTTTGAAAAAAGTTTCTTTCCCTCGCCCCAATCCCCACTTCCTTTTACAAAAACTTTTATCTTTCATCTGATTGCATCTGCAATCAGATGGAATAGCAAACAGGTTTGGAAAGGGTTGGGGTGCGGGGAAGGGAAG
>JBAQUG010000149.1:0-1595 GCA_049297395.1 Victivallales bacterium
GGCGTGAAATTCGAATTTATAAACATTCCCTATCCCGTAAAGCTTGGATGAGAGGGTGCCAGGCTGCCAGATCATCCGCAAAAGTCTCGTGGCATCCGATAGGATGTCAAGTGATATCGCGGAGGTCTTAAACCTGACAAAGAGAGGAGGTGGCGGCAGGGCTGATATCGAAAAGCAGTGAAAGTTTCCATAAACAACAAAAACTCAAGGAGAAGGTAATTATGAAACGGATGATCAGTTTAATTTTATTTGCAGGATTTGCTTTCTGTCTGTCCCATGTATATGGAGGCCAAATGGATGGCATTAGTTACAAGAATTGGCTGGAATATCGTGCCGGCCTGAAAAAGGATCCGTCTCTGATGGTCTATTATACTTTTGAAGACAAGGCTGTTGCCGGAATGGCGTCCGTGGCCAACAATTCCGGCAAGAAGGACGCAGGCAACTATGACGGGAAGGTTAAGAATCCCGTATGGACGGAAGGAAGATGGAAGGAAAAAAAGGCCATGAGTTTCGATGACAACTGGCTGGAGGCCATACCATACAACATTGAAAACAAAGCATTTACATGCGAGATGTGGATAAGGAAAAACGGCTCCGGATCGCAGAAGGGGAATAACGATTATAAAAACGGCACCATAATCGGGGTTTCAGGATGGAGCACGGGCTGGAGAATAACAACTACTTGTGAGATTCCAAACGGGGTGATTCACTTTGCGCTGGGCGGTCCCACGAGCAAACCACAGGTCAACAGCAAGCCGGTGAGCGATGGCGAGTGGCACCTCCTGACAGCCGTATGGGACGGAAAAAAACTAAGCCTCTATATTGACGGCGACTTGTCTGCCGAGCGGGATTATTCCGAAGACTACACCCCTGTCCCTGCCTCTGCTGACGCAAAACACGAATGGTTGCGGATAGGATATGCGGATTTAGGGGTTGGCTCCGTCAAAATGGACGTAGACGAGGTGGCCATTTACAACCGGGCCTTGTCCGCGGATGAAATCAAGAAACATAGATTCATGACTATAAAATAAAGGGAGCCCGATAAAAAAATGAAAACGCGTCATTTTTGCTTCGAAAACGGCAAGTACTGGAAAACAGAGGAGGAACTTCCTCCGCCTGGTGAGTCAGAGATTCTGGTGAAGACATCGAAATCCCTTGTAAGCGTCGGCACTGAGACGACGGTCAATACCGGCAAATCTGACTGGAAAGTAGGGAGGCATGGCTATAGCAATGTCGGACAGGTAGTTGAAGTCGGCGAAAAGGTGACAGAATTCGAAATTGGCAATAGGGTGTTTTCGCATCGGAATCATACGGATTACTATGTGTCGAGTCCGGAATCATGCTGCCGTCTGCCCGATGAAGTCGGCGACAGCGATGGCACCTACGTGGCTCTTGGCTGCGTGGCCATGCACGCAATTCAGAGAGCCAGTCCGTCGTTTGGGCAACCGGTGGTTGTGGTCGGGCTGGGCACAGTCGGTCAACTGACCCTCCAGTTGGCCAGAGTCGCCGGGGCGGGAAGATTGATTGCCGTGGATATTGATTTGGGACGCCGCGGACTTTCCTGTGAACTTGGAGCTGATGATGCTATTTTCCCT
>JBAQUG010000150.1:0-5299 GCA_049297395.1 Victivallales bacterium
AACCGGAAAGCGAAACCATTCATGTGGACTGCGACAGCAGAAGACATCCTGAAAAAAATTCAGCGGCTTTGCGAGAAACTCACGCCATCTGCAATTACGCCACTTATTTATGAGACAGGACACTAGAATGTCTGAATAAATTCCCTGGCCTCTTTGGACACCGCTTCCGTAATCTTGGGGTCGGCCATCATTTTCCTGACTGCATCCTTGGCGGTCGAAAGGGCTTTGTCATCCGCCCTGCTGCTGCCTTTTGTATTCTTTGCAGCCTTGTCAAGCAAGGTGTCGACCTGCTGCATGGCAGTTGAAAGTTGGACAACGCATTTATCCTTTCTAAGCTTCGCAATCAAGTCCCTGGCTTCCTGCTCGCAGGCCATTCCCTTGACCTGCATGACAAACGAATTAAGGTCAAGCAGCGTCCTGGCAGGCGCAGATTCCGAGGCTTCCTTGAGGCGGGCATTTTCCTTTTCGACATACTTGTTCACGGCTTCGGCAAGCTGTTTCGCCTCCTTGCCTGGGTCATCGTCCTTCACGGCCATCTCATTGAGCCTTTTCAAAATCGGATCAATTGGATTGCCTTTGGCAAGAGGAGCGACATAGCTTTTGCAGAACTTGATATCAAGGCCTCCCAGTATTGCCGGCGGCGGCTCGGGGGCAGCCTTGACAAGCGCGGCGACCTTTGTCTCAAGCTCGTCGGGGAAGCCTGTTGCAACCACGTTGCCTGCGTGATCAAAAAGGACCGCGTGGGGAATTCCTTTTCCGCAGGGGGCATGGGGAAGGCGGATCTGTTCGTAGACAGGGATGATCCGGGCGTTCTGGGTCAGGAACGTGCCGGCATCGGCATTGAAGCGTTGGACAAAGGAGAGGAAGACTGTGAACTTGCCTGTCCCGCCATATTTTTTCTGCATCTGCACGAGACGCGGAAGGCCATCGCGGCAGGTGGGTCAACCGAACCCCCAGTATTCGAAGAAGACGACCTTTCCCTTGAGTGAAGCTGGCGCAACCTCGGGGCCGGTAAGATGCTTCTTGAGTTCAGTACCCCTCAGGGGATCCTGTGCCTCAGTTTGCACCTGTTTATCCTCCGGGAAAAGCTGGAATCCGGAAAGGAGAATCCCTGCGAGAAATATGTATGTGACTTTTTTCACCATGATACAACTCCAATTCGGACATGAATTACCAGCGCAATGACTTACTCTAGTGGACGAACTCCTTGATGTCAAGTGGCAATATCAGTAGACGGCCGCCGTTCGTCAGCCAAGGGGCCGCTAAAAATAAGATGTAGATATTCACTTGTTGCGATTTATCGGTATCGGAGCCGGAGTTGCCGCTGGATATGATGTGAAGCTGAACAATCGAATGTCGAATCTGAGTATGCCGGTTTCGGCGAAACCGCCATACTCACTGCTTCCCCGTCCATCCCTTGATTTTCCTGTCCGTACGCCATAGACGCACAAGGAACGGACAAGGAAGAAAGATCTCGTCTGGGACAGACGACGCTGCATCAGGATATTGCCGGCAGGGCGCTGGCGTTCCATTTTACTTCGTAATTCGGCATTCGATGGTTCAATTGGCGTATTGCGTCATTTCAGATTGTCCGGGAAGACGCTGGCTGTAAAGATGGAATCGCCTTTCATCTTCCCGTCGAGGTCTATCAGCACGAGGACGGCGGGATAGATGAAGTTCTGGCGCTCGGTTTTCTGGAGGTTGATCCAGGTCTGCTTGTTGGCGGCCTCGGCATATACAATGGAGAGGTCGAAACCGATGAAGTCCCTGTCGGTCATGTCAAGACGTTCTGTTATGTTGAAATATCCGGCAAGCTGAAGTCCGACCTTGTAGCCGTCGGCAGTTTTCTCTCCGAAGTCTGCCGCGATGTTCGACATGTGCTTGCCCGACCACGGGTGGAACCCGGCGGAGAAGAACGGCTTGTCCTGAGGCTTGAACCAGACCTGATATACATTTCCGTCGAAGCCAAGTCCGCCGATGTCGGAGTTCTTGCGGATGTCAAGATATAGAGTCATGGCATCTCCGGCGCCCCATGGCCATTGGGCATCGTTGTTATGGAAGATTTCCTTCTTTTTCACGGAGGCTTCGAAAAGCAGCCCCTTTCCATCCTTCTTGAAAAGGTAGCTGCAGACCTGTGTCCCTTTTTCATCAGCAATGTTTCCGGAAGCCTTGCCGTCCTTGCCGTGGATTACAATTCTGCGGAAGACGTCGACGACGAAGATCTGTCTGGCGCCCTGGCTTTCAATATCCATGACCAGGGAGACGGCCTTTCCATCAGCCTGGGGGAGCGAATCCTTCGGCAGCTTGAGTGTCCAGGCGTTTTTACCTGCAAGGTTCAAGGACTCCGCGCCTCTTGCCTGTCCTGAACTCCAAGTCAGTTTCGCGGAAAGCGGCTTGGGTGTAGTGATGGTGAACTCAAGCGAGTCGGAGTCGGCGGGGATGATGTTTGAGGCGAGGGAGAGATTGACATCGAGGGCCTGTGACGCGGGAGAAACTGCGCGTCCACCCTCAAGCGGGCCGGCCAGGTTCATATGCGTCCATGTGGAGCGGGCTATCTGGTAGTGTCCCCTGGCGCAGGGATGTACACCGTCGGGCCGGAGCTGTGCGAAGCGGGGGAGGGAGTCCTGGTAGCTTTCAAACTCCGACTGGACTGGAACGCAATGTACAGACTCCTCCTTGGCCACTTCCTCGCATGCCTTGCCCATGGCTTCCATGAGAAGGCGTGTGCCTTCGATCCTGAAGGCGCTGGCTTCGGCGCTCTCTTCAGTAAGCGTGGGAGTGAAAAGCACGACCACCTTGTTTCTCTCCTTGAGATCGCGGACCAGCTTGACGAGATTGGCCTTGTATTCGGCGATCTTGGGCTCGATCGGCATGCCTCTGACCCAGGAGGCGTTGATTGCGTCGTTCATGCCCATCATTATGGTAACCACGTTGGGATCGCCCTTTATGACATCCTCGACCTTGGTTCCGGCGAGCTGGAGGCCGCTGCGTCCGTTGTTGACGAATGTTACCTTGGCGTCCGGATGGAAATGGCGGAAGACGAGTTCTGTTATCTGTCCATAGGCCTTGGCGTCAGTTATGCTGTCGCCGAAGAATCCTACCTTGTCTCCGTCCTTTATGAAACAGCTGCCATCACCTGCGAATGTCGCGGACGATAAGGCTGCAACCGCCATTCCCAATACAGTAGTTCTGAAACTCATAGTGTGATTCCCCATCATTAGGATTTCCTTAGTCGATGCAATCCTGAAAATAAACTTCTGTCAGGCAAATATCAAGGGAACTCGTCTGCATTAGCGCATGTTTGCGCGTCAAGTAGCAATGCGTCACTTGCTTGGGCTTGTATCGTTTTTTACCGAAGTATGGCGTTTCCGATGAAAACGCCTCGAGACGGTTTCGGCGAAACCGTCATACTTGATCGATTTGCCTGCAAGACAAGGTATGGGCAAACCCTGAGTTCGCCGCGGCGAACGAAGGGTGAAGCAACGAAGAAGGCAAATGCATGGATTCCCGTCCCAAAGGGCTGGCGTTCTTCCGGCCGCTTATATCATTAAGTTTTTCAGCCCCAGCGGGGCGGCGGCACGGTGTAGATCATATATTTATTGACCGTCAAAGGCCTCTTGCGTTGGCTTCTTTTTAGCATACCTCCGGTTTCCCCATAAACATTGGCCTCAAAATATGCGTATAGTAGACAGGGCTGAAGCCCGTCCCTGCTTTAAGAACGGCACCGCAAGGACTTTCCCCGATGAGCTGAATATTTTATGGATTTCTGAAAATTATCGCTTATGTATTTTTATTCGATGTTATATGATATGTACTATAACAATAGCTGTTATCCGGTTCCCATGTCAACTTTTGATTGTGCCGCAAGTTGGAGGATATCATGGCAGGGGCGACGTATCAAAACATATCAAGGGATTATCAGTCCCAGATAAAGAACGGAATCATCCAGTCCGGCGCCCGCATCCCGAGCGTCAGGGAGATATCCAGAATACACGGCGTATCCATTGTGACGGCGCAGCGCGCGGTGACCGATCTCCAGCGGGGCGGGTACATTGATGCGAGGGGCAGGAACGGCTGCTTTGTCATAAATGCATGGACGGATCCAGTCAAGAGCCAGTCATACCGACATGAAGAGATTTCACAGGGGCAGCGTCCGCTTAGGATCGGACTTCTGGCGTCCTGGGAGAAGGAGAATACAGATTACGTATTTCCCCCCCCCCATCTGGCGATTGAGCGGATCCTTACCAACCGAGTCTTTGGTTCAGGCGGTTCAGTTGTGCACTTCAATCTCAGGGAAGCGCAGGAACAGGCGCCTGTGGTTATTGGCGAGACCCTTCTGAACTCCGGGATGGACGCCTTTTTCATAGTCAATTTCTTCGTGTCGCAGGAATGGGCGGCCCGGCTGACAACTTGCCTGGAGAAGGGTGGACGCATCTGTGTGTCCTATTGCGAAGGCGTTGCATGGGATGGTGTCTGCGATTCGATAATAGTTGATGACATATGGGGGATTAACCTAAAATCCCTGTGTTTTAATAACCATCTCCGAAAAAAACACAGAAAACACCACGTAAAAAAAGTCCCCCCTTGTTTTTGTGCATGGTTATTATGTAATAACCATGGATAGATTCTTTTAAAGCATAAAGGGAGCGGGAAAATGAGTTACAAAGTGGAACAGAAAATAGGCGGGAAAATTTATGTTTACGAGGCTACCAATCACTGGGACAGGAAAAAGAAACAATCCAGGCAGACCAGGAAATATATTGGAGTGAAAGATGCCGGGACAGGTGAAGTAAGCACTCCACGCAAGAACAGATGGGGCGTGCGCATGAGCATGGATGCGGGCGCAGTGCATGTTTTAACCAGGACAGCTGCGGAAATGGGGCTTGGGAAGACACTCGAAGAAGCATTTGGAAAGGAAGACGCAGGAAAGATTTTTTCACTGGCAGCTTTCTGCGCAACTGAAAATGCGCCGATGTATCTTTTTCCGGACTGGGCGGGAACGACTGACGGCATGGAGCAATTTTCCATGAGTTCGCAACAGACAAGCTTTTTAATGAACAGGCTGGGTGATGACGAATACGCACGTGAGGTCTTCTGGAAAAAATGGGCCAAGCTGCACGGCGAGAAAAGGAATATTGTCTTTGACATAACTTCTATTTCCTCGTATGCGTCGCATGAAGGGCTGCAGGAATTCGGGTATAACAGAGACGGGGAATCTCTGCCGCAGATAAACATGGGAATGATCTACGGAGATGATGAGGATCTGCCTCTCGGATACAGGATTTATCAGGGAAGCATC
>JBAQUG010000151.1:0-4016 GCA_049297395.1 Victivallales bacterium
GATGAATCACCGCAGTCCAAGGTCAGGCCGAAGCGCCTGACATAAAAACAAAAATAACAAGAGATAAATTCTTAACAAGATTAGTGCTCCCAACCGCGAGAATCGCGGTGGGAGACCATAGGCGTTAGATATTAAAAATGGATTCAAATAAAACCAAAACATTATTATGGGTTGAGTATACAGTACTTGCTATGGCAGGATTAATCATTCTCCTGCCCCTCATAGGCATAATTCTAATATTTGTAGTTCCAGTTACTGGAGGCAATCCTGATGATATAATGGGACATTCTATCCTTTTTTTTATTCCAGCTAAATGTGCTTTTGGGATTTCAATATTGATGTTAGTTTTTACATTAGTATTTATAAGGAAAACAAGAATGTTTTTTAGAATAATAGGTTTGTCCCCACTACTTTACGCACTATGTCCATATGTATTTATTGAATTTGCATACCCGCTTTGTAAATTATTAATTCATTAAAATCTAACTAGGGAGCCTGCTGGTAACCTCGTTACACTCGGTTACCAGAGGCCGAGGCGTTCGGTATACATAAAATGAATGAAAAAGAAATGGCTACACAAGCTCAATCAACTAATTTAGTGCAGATAAGAAATAAATCAGAATTTAGAAATAATTTATTTAGGCTTTTGGCCTTAGTCGTCTTTTGTACGATGCCAGCACTCGCCCCTTGTGATGAATGGCCATCTCCAATTCTTTTCTGGATATTTTGGGTTTCTTTCCCTGGAACCATTATCTTTTTCTCGATTTTAATATGGAAGTCACATAAAAAAGCAAAACAGAAATAAAAACCGAACCATTTCCATGCATCCAACCCCGCATCCGCGGGGTGGATGATAGATGGGCGTTCGGTGAAAAATAATGAAACTACGGAAATCATTTTGGGTGGCTTTGTTTGCGACAATCGTTGTATGCATCGGAGGAGCTATCATTGTGCGTTTAGACCAATCGCTAGCACCTCCGAGCTATGTTAGAAGTACGCACCACTCCATGGAGATGTGCAAGCGTCGCATTCATCTCTATGCAAAAGAATATGGCAAACTTCCTTCGTCTCTCAGCGAGACGAAACAAATTAGAGGAGAAAACTCATCCATAAATGATGCCTGGAGTGTTGTTATAGACTATACTATTGATACTAATGGCATTGTAACCCTTAGTAGCTTAGGCAAGGATCACTCGCCAGGAGGGAAAGGCCCTGATGCTGATATGATCGGTATCTTCCCATCTAAAAAACAAGATGGTTCTTGGTCGGATGAATTTGTACACTGGAGCCAAGATCCCTGGTAATGTATCATATTAACAAAAGACCGAACTATCGGCTTCGGGCAACCCGACTTCGCTGGGTGCCAGAGCCTAGAGCATTCTGCACGATAAGGAAAAAATGAAAAAGTCATTAATCTATATCCTTTCGTTCCTATTGGTTTCCAATGTATTTTCCGCACCCAAGGAGACAGGCTGGGAAAAAGACGGGTTAAAAGGCAAAGTCAAAGAAAGCATCTGTACTGAATACGCTATCAAGAATAAGCTTGGCGAGCAAGTCAAAGTTATAACGGGAAAAACTATTACCGCTTATAATGCCGAAGGAAACCAGACTGAAGCAACAACATATGATGCAAATGGCAAATTCCTCGTCAAGTTCATTTTAAAGTATGATGCCAAGGGCAATAATATTGAATGGGTTAGCAATTCGGCAGAGGGAACTTATAATTGTAAAATAACATATACATATGATGATAATGGAAACATGATTGACAGCACGAGTTATTGGGGAGCGGATCAAACATTGAAATCCATTTACAAACATGATCCCAAAGGCAATCTCATTGAGAGGTCAAATTATGGCAATACCGGCAGCTTATTAAGCAAAACTGTATCAAAATATGATAATTTCAGCAGGGAGGCTGAAACAGAAGAATACGATGACCATGGTTTGAAAAGGAAACTATTATACAAGTATGATAACGGCAAGTTAATTGAGATTATTGAGACTGAGCCAAACGGCGATTTAATAAGTAAAATGGTTTTTAAGTACGATGACAAAGGCAATAGACTTGAGAGCGAAACATTCAATGCTGACAAGGCATTAACAGGAGCTTCCAAATTCTCATATATATATTATCCAAATGATTGAAAATTAAGCAGAACTATTTTGGTTCTGGCAACTTCGCTCCGCTCGTTGCCAGACCATGGAGCGTTCTGCACAATAAAATGACTGATTTAGAAAAAGTTGTAGGTGCTATTGAAGTTCTCTGGGCTATTAAGCTAAGGGATGGGCATCCCGACATGCCTTTAAAATCAATTGAAAGGCAATTACGATATTCACTAGATCTTATTGATAAAATAAATTTCAAAAGAATGTCAATTTCCGAAACAATATTCAAATCGCTCTTGGTCATTTTACCAAAGCCAAATATGAAGAGATGAACTTGTATATAAAGAAAGCAATTGAAGCAGGGCAATCTTTATTGAAAACATAATCAGAAATGCAGATCCAATCCTTCTTCAGCGATAATTGAAATTGCAATTACCTGTGGTATCATATGAAAAATGGAGGTATCCGATGACAACTTTAGCCATGACTAATAAGATTTACGAACAGGCACTCGACTTGCCCACGGACGATCGCATGGTTCTTATAGATAAACTTCTTCATAGCGCGAACCTGCCAACGCAACTGGAAATTGACAAGTTATGGGCAGAAGAAGTTGAAAGGAGAAGCAAAGACATTGAATCCGGCAAGGCAAAACTAATTCCAGGAGAAGAAGTTTTCAGAAAAATACGGAAAAGGTTTGGCAAATGAAGTTCAGTTTTCATGAACTTGCTGAAACCGAACTCATATCGGCAATAGAATATTATGAAAGTTGCCAGACCGGACTTGGGTTTTGTTTCTCCGAAGAAGTATATGCTACGATTGATCGGGTGTGCCAATTCCCCCTTGCATGGGAGTCGATTGATTCCAAAACACGACGTTGCCTTACCAGCCGCTTCCCTTATGGAATTCTTTATCGCGTCTCTGAAAGTGAAATAAGAATCATGGCGATAATGAACCTGCATAGAAAACCCGGATATTGGAAAACCAGAAAGTAGATCCGCAGAACCATTTCCATTCATCCAACCCCGCATCCGCAGGGTGGATGATAGATGAGCGTTCGGTGCAGGAGATTTATGAAAAGAATCCAAAATTCTCACCTCATATCCGAGGCGATGACCAACTTCTCCCCGCTGTACAAGCGGGTTGAAGATGTGTCGCATGCCTATTGGTACCGACGCGAGCCACAGAAGCGCCTATTCGCATCCGAGTGGTTTTACCGTATCGTCTGTATCAAGTCCTCGAAGAAGTGGTCCTGTTTCGAGGTTGATGTTTACGCGGGCGTCTTTCCCCTCTGGAATCGTCAGTTTGGAACTCACCAGCTCTACAGGGCTACAGGTCTTTCCAACTTACGCGTAGGCTCCAGCTCGATCTTGATGGAGGACGAACCCTACAATCACGATGGTACCGAGGGCGGAACTCGCGCTGCACTGCTCAGAATTGTGTCAGAACTCAAACAGTATGCCGATCCATGGTTTGCTGAGGCTGAACAGCAAGGGCGGTCTGACCCCCTAGTCAAGCATGGTCTCCGCTGGATACATGACCGACTCGATGAAATCCCTCCCGACATAATGGGCCAGATTGAATCAGCCTTCGCTGCTATAGACCACAAACCCTGGGACGTAATAAAGAACGTAAAGCACCCCCTTTTGTTGACGCAGCTCCGTGATGAACTACGTCATTTTGGAGCAGAGAAGAAGGTATCTACTTGGCAAAGGGGAGAGCACTCAATCCTCGCTCTCGACCTCTTTCGTTACGCTCAGCAATTGAAACAAGACACCGAACAAAAAGATAGACCGAACCGGTGAACCACCGGCTCGGTCATCACAGGGCGTTAAGAATCGAAGAAATGATTGATTGTTCCGGATTCAAATGATTTATTGATGAGCAAAGCGAATCACATGGAGTGC
>JBAQUG010000152.1:0-4637 GCA_049297395.1 Victivallales bacterium
GGAAATTGTATTTATTGGCCCCCCTGCGGGCTTGTCCCGCAGGAGGCAAAGATTGGGAGGCTAAGGGACATTCCCTTAGCTCTCCAATCTCCCTTTCCTGCCAGGTAAACTGGCAGGGGAAGGTTAACTGAAAAATCCCGGCGAAGCCGGTTAAGTTCATCGTATAGGAAATTGTATTTACGGATCGCTGGCAACCTGCCGGCATCTTAAGAGCCACCAAGTTGGTGGCGTTCCTTAAAGAGTCCCGGCGAAGCCGGTTAAGTCGAAATCCGAATATCGAAATCCGAAACAATAAGGCATAAAATTCAAATGTTTGAAACTTTAAAACTTCTAATTTTGAATTTGTTTCGTATTTCGTGCTTCGAATTTTGCATACGCTTAAAATATAGAACTGTGAAATAAAGACACTAAATGTCATACCATGACGACTCAAAAAAATCCATCCTGAGCCATGCGCTGGCTCTGGCTGCAAGGATCGATTTTCTCCAGCTTTTCGCGGTAGCGGGCCTGCTGGCAATTGGCGTTACATTCATATATGGAACTGGACAGCAGGTTGGTGACAAGGAGGCTCTTCTCTGGAAGAAGCAGCTTGTCTGGGCTGGAATGGGGTTCATCGTCTGGGCTGGAATGGCATTCTTCTTCGACTACAGGAAACTGACTGTTCTAGTGCCATTTATCTATGTAGCATGCCTGATTGGGCTCCTGCTCGTTCTCAAACTCGGCGTCGATCTCAACGGTGCCCGCAGATGGTTTTCATTCGCTGGAATCAGCATCCAGCCTTCTGAGTTTGCAAAGTTCGGAGTGCTTCTCATGGCGGCATGGATGCTTTCAATAAAGGAATTTGATGTCAACAAGCTCACCCATCTCATCGTCCTTGGAATTGTCTGCGGTGTACCCTTCCTTCTTATTGTCATAGAACCGGATCTTGGAACCAGCTTAGTCTTCATCCCCATGATATGCTCGATGGTTTTTGCCGCAGGACTGAAATGGAAGTGGATTTTCCTGGGGCTTTTCCTCTCCGTCTCAGCCGTGCCGGCAATATATCCATTCCTCAAGGAATACCAGAAGGAGCGAATACAGGTTTTCCTGGATCCTGAACGCGACCCTGAGAACCGCGGATGGAACAGCCTCCAGTCGCAGCTCGCCGTAGGAAGCGGAGGCGCGTTCGGCAAAGGTTTCATGCATGGAACTCAGAACACACTCGGCTTCCTGCCGAAAAATGTCTCATACACCGACTTCATCTATTCCGTCATTGCAGAGGAATCAGGATTCGTAGGTTCGGTGACGGTGGTGTTCCTCTATTTTCTCCTAATAGTCTCAGCGCTCAGGGCCGCAGTCTTTGCGCCCGATAATTTCGGGAGATACATCGCCGTAGGAATAGCCGGCGTATTCTTCATGCATTCATTCGTAAATATAGGTATGACGATCAAGATCATGCCGATCACCGGAATCCCCCTGCCTCTCATAAGCTACGGCGGCACTTTCATGATAGTGATAATGGCCTTCCTCGGCTTCATCCAGTCCATCTATTCGCGCCGCCAGAGCATCTGGTGATAAAAAATTGACGTCCGTCAAATTTTTATTTTGTACGTCCTGATCTCGAAAGGCTTCATTGTGATTTCAACTGGCTTTGCACAACCGATCGATTTGCCGTCGGTCCACTCAAGAAGATTTGTTTCGACAAGTTTCGCTTTCGGCAGGTTTACATTCAAGATACCTTTTGACGTACGCCCCTTCGTCTCGACTAGACGTATGACATGGCAGTTTTCCTTTTCAGCCTTCTTGAGCACTTCCATCGAGATGCCATCGCTTTCGATAGTGCATGGAACCTGGTATTTCGGCTTCCCGCAGCTGTCGAAGACAGTTACACCCATGTTCAGCATTGCAGCTTCGGCCATGACATTGGACTCTGTCAATGTTCCCTTGTGCGGCAGGAGCGAATATGTGAATTCATGCACGCCGACATCTGCATCAGCGTCAGGATGCGTTGGTGAGCGCAGCAGGTTCAGGTCAAGTACGTTCTCAAGGATCTTGTGTCCGTATTTGCAGTCATTCAGGATGGCTACGCCGTATCCATGTTCTGAAATATCCGCATAGCGGTGGGCGACTACCTCGAACTTCGCAAAATCCCAGCTCGTGTTGCGGTGCGTGTTCCTGTTCATGTAGGAATACTGGATGTCATAGTTCGCCGTTTCGCTCTTGATATCGACGGGGAAGGAGACCCGGAGCATCTTGTGTCTTTCCTTCCAGTCAACTACCGTCTGGAAATCAATCCGTTTGCTGTTGAATGCAAGATAGACGTTCTGGACGATCTCTGAAACACCGATCTTCAGCGTGAACCGTATCCCGTTCCTTACGAAACCGCCGGGGATTTTCTCAGCCTTCGCAGGTTGTGCATTCTCGAGCAGGCACTTTTCATAGTAAATATCTATGTCCCACGCGTCATACTGCGCAGGCCTGTCCTTGTAGAGGGAGAGAAGATTGCCCTTTGCGCCTTTTTCAAGAACCTCTCGCTCGCATTCCTTGTCAAAAATCCTCTTGATCGTGCCGTCCTTTTCAAACTCATATCTTACGAGTTCATTTTCAAGGACGAGCTGCCTGTCGGAAGAAACTCCGTCTTCAGGGGCCTTTCCAGCTTTTTCAAACACCTTGAAACCCTGCGGAGGAATATCGACGAGGGCAAATGTTTTCCTCCCTTCCTTCTGGACAAGTATTTCATTTCCATCACCGTCGATGAGGCCGCAGTCCAATCCCTTTGGAAGCTCTACAGCTCCGCTGAAAGGATAGGAGAGACAGTTTGACATGACAACGTACTCGTCATTTTCCTCAAAGAGGTTTTTCCCTGCGTCCCGAATGATCTCGCCGCACTTCTCAAGGCATTCACGGTGCTCCCTGTGCGTTGTCTCGTAGACCTTGTGGATGCTTGATCCCGGAAGGATGTCATGGAACTGATTTAAAAGAAGGGTTTTCCACATGGCATCAAGTTCCTTTGAAGGATACTTGCCGAGAGGCAGGCATGAACATATGAATTCCACTTCCCTGAGCTTTTGTTCAAGCTTGCGGTTGCCTTTTTTAGTGAGAGCCTGGGTGGTCAGTGTCCCACGGTGCAATTCAAGATAAAGTTCGCCGACCCATGTAGGCAGCCTGCCCTCATGCTTCTTGAGCCTGTCGAAAAAATCCTCCGCGGTGCCGAATTTAACCCTGGGCACGCATTCCATGTCCACGGACCTGAGACCGCGTTCGATGTATTCCTCCTTCGGTCCGCCACCTCCGTCGCCGATGCCGAACAGCGTCATGAATTCGTCGAGGTAGCCGTTCTCCTTGAAACTGTCCTGCGCCTTGTGCAGGCCTCCTGCGTGCAGTCCGCTGTTATATGTGTTCTCCGGAGGGAAATGGGTTATGACTTCGCTGCCGTCCACGCCGCGCCAGATGAAAGTGTGATGCGGAAACTCGTTGAACTGGCTCCAGGAGATCTTCTGCGTGAGGAAGAAGTCCACTCCGGACTTCTTCATGATCTGAGGCATCGCCGCCGAGTATCCGAACACGTCCGGAATCCAGACATTCCTGACATCGACACCGAATTCGTCCATGAAGAGGTTCTTGCCGTGGAGGATCTGGCGGACCATTGATTCACCGCTGATTATGTTGCAGTCGGCCTCGACCCACATTCCGCCCTGGCATTCCCAGCGGCCTTTCTTCACCATTTCCCTTATCTTTGCGTAAAGCTTTGGATAATGTTCCTTTGTGAACGCATAATGCTGTGCCTGGGATGCGCCGAACACATAGTTTGGATATTTCTCGAGGAGGGTTATCTGGCTTGCAAAAGTCCTGCCGCACTTGCGGATGCCTTCGCGTACTGGCCAGAGCCAGCCCGTATCAATGTGGGCATGACCCACTGCGACTGTCGACAGATCCGATGAAGAAGCGGGCTTGTTGAACTCCTTGACAAGTATCCTCCGGCATTTTGCGGAATTCGCAATATTGTCGGCGAAGGCGTCTATCGCCTCGTTCAATGAACGGACTATCCTCGTCCTCCTGACGCTGTTTTCGGGAAGGTCGTTGGCGAGTGACTTGAGAACTTCAACATCAAGCCATAATCCATATGTGTCCCTGTCAAAGAGGCAGAGACGGATTTTGTTCACAATTCCAGCATATGTCCCATGGCGCAGGGGATCCTTCGGAGCCGGATCTCCCTGGAGCTCGATTCCGAAAAGGTTGTTTGCGGCGGTTTCGACCCATAGATCCACCTTCTCACCGCCCTTGCATGACTTGAAAAGATAATGTATGTCCTTGCAGTAATCAGCCTGGAAGACGGAACCTTTTGTCAGACTCTGGAGCGGCATTCCATCATTCCTGAAGATCAATCCTTCCCCGTTGAAATCGAGCTGTGCGACGACTTCCTTCCCCTTCCATGAATTCGGAACTGCCCCCTTGAGATGGAACCAGGCGCTGTCCCAGGTTTTACCCCAGTTATCTCCTTCCCGGATTTTCCTGTATTTCAGGGAGTTCCTCCTGACGAATGGGACAGGTTCAACGCTGTGTCCGAATTCGGCGGCAAGGGTGACATGGTCGACGATGACGAGATTTGAGATTCTCTTGAAGAAATTTTCTATTCGGACATTATACAGGGTCTTGAC
>JBAQUG010000153.1:0-4494 GCA_049297395.1 Victivallales bacterium
GCATTTACGCCAATTTCGAGACCGCCGCATTCGACCACTCTGCCACCTCTCCGCGGAAACTATAAATTTAGCTGGCTCGTAAAATAAAGGTGTTCCTTTGATTTGCAAGCAGAAAGGTAAATCAAAATATGCCAAGGCGCATCTCCTGCTGCAAGTGCCTGTTGCCTGCCTTGACTTTGCCTCTAGCAGAGATACTGTTTACAACTCATATGTGCTCAGTAGCTTAAGAAAGGCACAAATGTTCGAACAGGCTTTCAGAAATATCGATGATATTCTGCGGAAAGAATCGGGATGCGCCACGGAGCTTGATTACACGGAACAGACCTCCTGGCTGCTGTTCATGAAATACCTCGACAAGCCCTACCGCCGGGACACCTGGGCTGCACCAAAAGGCAAGGACGGAAAGCTCGACCACAACGCCGCCCTTAGCGGAGACGATCTCCGCGAAACCCGACGCCTCGAATCCATCTGCCAGCAGAAGTTCGCTGCGCTGGAGGAACTGAAGAAATCGTTGCTGAACCAGGCATTTACAGGAGGGATGTGAGATGACACTATTGACAAGAATGACGGGAATGATTTTTTTGATCCGATTGACGGGAAAGACGAGATTGAGCGGATTGATCTTTTTGGCCAGCATGGTCGCGTTGCCAATGAAGTCAACACGGTCAATCTGGTATCCCTGCCAGCAAGGAGGCCATCATGCCTGAGCTTTTTGACAAACATGGCGGTTTCCGAAAATTGCATTCGTTCACGCTGGCGACGATTATCCAGGTCGAGACGCTGAGGTTCTGTCGTCGTTTCCTGACCTTCGATCACCGGGAGGCGGGCGCGAAGTTCTACGACCCCAAAGGGCGGCAGTACGACCAGATGACCCAGGCCGCCCGCAGCGGGCGGCAGAACATCATCGAAGGGTCGGAGCGTTCCGCGACCTCCAAGGACACCGAGATGAAGCTCACCGATGTTGCGCGTGCAAGCCTGAGCGAACTTCGCGGCGATTATGAAATGGTGATCCTCGACCGGAACCAGCTTCCCTGGTCGGTGCATTCGCCGGACGCAAAAGCCGTGAACGCCATATCGCTTGATCCGGCGCCGTTCGCTGACGACATGGTTCACGAGTCGGCGAGGCATGCGCTGGAACAGCGCAAGAAGTACGCCCGGTGGCTCGATTCCGATGACGCGGTGGTGGTGGCAAATGCCATGCTCATCATCATCGGGCGCGCTCTGAACATGCTGAAGAGCCAGATTGAGGCGCAAGGCGATGCTTTTGAAAACACCGGCGGCTTCAGCGAGCGCCTCACCGCCAAACGCATCGAGGCGCGGGAAAAGGACAAACCGCCATCGCCGGAATGCCCTCTGTGCGGCAAACCCATGCGCCAACGGAACTCCGCAAAAGGCAAGTTCTGGGGTTGCTCCTCCTTCCCGAATTGCAAAGGAACAAGACCGGTATGAAAGAGATGAAGAGAACGAAGACTGGATTGACCCGGTTGACCTTGCTGACCGGATTGACAATACGGTCGGTTGTGTCAGCAAGGTCAATGAGGTCAGAACCATGAACGAAGCAGAAACCAGGGCCGAATACATCGATCCCGCGCTGAAGGCGGGCTGGGGCGTTGTCGAGGGCAGCAGGCCGTGGCGTGAGCTAAAGCCTCATGCTGCGGATAATTTTAATACTTGGGATTTAAAAGTCTGCGGCTAGTCTTTCTTGATCAGGTCCGCAACCTTGATTTCAGCGCATTTGTAGCCGGGATATGCGACCAGGCGCATCCTGCGGTTGGATATCGCGCCCGTTGGACAGTATGTGATGCATCTCAGGCACTGTTCGCACTTCCTGGTCCAGACCGGATATCCATCGCCGCCGAAACTTATGTTGTCGACCGGACACAGCTTCAAACAGAGTCCGCATTTCGTGCATTTCGTCCTGTCTGCGGTGAATCCCCTGCCCAGCCAGCCGCTGCCTCCGTGGCGGAATATATTTTTCATGATGAACTGGAGGATGTTGAGGAATGCCGGACGCTGCGCCCATTTCCCTTTTCCCCCGGATATTTCCTTTGCGAAGTCCGCAATTGCGAGTTTCGCACGCTCCCTGATCAGCGAGTTTCTGCTTTCACCATACTTGTGGAAATAGTTCGGCGGCATTATGAATTCCCTGACCGCAATCGGGGTGTAGCCTTTCTTTTTGAGCATATGGTAGAACGGCCCCTTCACAAGTCCGGAGGAGCCGGCAAGTGTTGAGAGCATTACTACCGGCGTTCCCTTTTTAGTTTCGGGAAGACTTCCTATCCAGTCGCTGACGAACGGGGGAGCTGACTGTGCATAGACAGGAAAAGCTATCGCTATGGCGGTGTCGTCTCCGATATTTTCAGGCAGCGGCGCGGGCAGGGGAATGAGCTTTGTTTCAACGCCGTGCTTCTTCATTTCCTCCGCGAACTGCCTCGAAACCCAGAGGGTGTTCCCGGTTCCGGAGAAGAAGTAAAGCAATATTTTCTTATTCAAATCCATTCCATTCCTTTGAATAAAAAAATATACATGGGATATGCAAATCAAAAACACCGGAATAATATTTTTCGCTCCGAAAAATATTATCAGTTGAAAAAACGCGATTTGTCCGTATGTTCTAATGGTTCACGGCTGAAACAATATTTAAGATGAAATTTATTCGAAAAGGAAATTGCATATATGGCTGACAATCCTATAAACAACAATGGGGACTCTGCATTCGAGAATGAAATGCAGAAGCTGACGGCCCGCGCAAAGCAGGTCCTTGTGCTTTCACAGAAAGAGGCCCTGCGTTTCAATCATGACTACGTGGGCACTGAACACTTGCTCCTCGGGATACTGAGGCTCGGGCAGGGTGTCGCTGTTTCCGTATTGAAATCCATGGGGCTCAACATCGACAATCTCAGGATAGAAGTCGAGAAGAACTCCGGTATCGGCGGCAGCACGCAGCAGCAGGGCGCTCCGCCTTTCACCCCCCAGCTCAAGAACGTCCTGATCCTTGCCGCGAAGGAGGCCAAGGCGATGAACTATAATTTCATCGGTACCGAACATCTCCTCCTCGGCGTCCTGCGGGAAGGCGAAAGCATGGCTTCGAGAATACTCAAGAACATGAACATCGATCTGGACAAGGTGCGCATGGAGGTCATCAAGGCGCTTGACCCGAATTACCTGCCCGGGTTCGAGGGCGGTGCTACTCCGGGGCCGAAGGCCGAGGCTGCCGCAGGAACGGAAACATTCAACGCTCTCCAGGCTTTCGGACGCAATCTGACCGAACTCGCCTCCAAGGGGATACTTGATCCGGTCATTGGCAGAAAAGACGAGATCGAGCGCGTAATCCAGGTGCTCTGCAGAAGGACTAAGAACAATCCCGTGCTCATCGGCGAAGCCGGTGTCGGCAAGACCGCGATAGTGGAAGGCCTTGCGCAGGCGATCATCGACAAGAAGGTTCCAAGGATACTCCGGGACAAGAAAGTCTTTGTGCTCGATCTTCCCCTGATGGTCGCTGGCACGAAATACCGTGGACAGTTCGAGGAGAGGATCAAGGCGGTCATTGACGAGATCAGGAATTCCAAAAAAGTCATACTCTTCATCGATGAGCTGCACACCCTTGTCGGAGCCGGCGGGGCGGAAGGCGCGATGGACGCTGCGAACATCATCAAGCCCGCGCTTTCACGCGGGGAGCTCCAGTGCATAGGCGCGACGACCATGGACGAGTACCGCAAGCATATTGAAAAGGATGCTGCGCTTGAGCGCAGGTTCCAGCCGATCACCGTGAATCCGCCAACCGTAGAGGATACCGTTGAAATCCTGAAGGGACTTCGTCCGCGCTACGAGAAGCACCACAATGTAAAGTTCACTGATGCTGCGATGAAGGCTGCTGCAAGGCTTTCCGACCGCTACATAAGCGGACGTTTCCTTCCGGACAAGGCTATTGACCTTATGGACGAGGCAGGTGCGCGCGCCAGGATAAATGTCATGGACGATAATCCTGATTTCACCAAGCTGGAAGCCGAACTCCAGAAGGCGCAGGACGCCAAGAAAGATGCCATCAACGCCCAGAAGTACGAGGAGGCCGCGGTTTTCCGCGACAAGGAAAAGGAGCTGAAGACCGCGCTCGATAAGAAGAAGGACGCATGGGACAAGGGGCAGACCGACAAGGTGCCTGTGATCGAGGTCGATGACATCGCCCATGTCGTCGCGAAGTTCACTGGAATTCCGCTCCAGCAGATGGAGGAGGGTGAAAGTGAACGCCTTCTCAAGATGGAAGGGGAGCTCACAAAGACCGTCATCGGACAGGCCGATGCCATACGCACTATTTCCAGGGCGCTGCGCCGTTCCAGGGCCGATCTAAAGGATCCTAAACGCCCGATCGGTTCGTTCATCTTCCTTGGTCCTACGGGTGTCGGGAAAACTCTTCTGGCGAAGGCTCTCGCTGAATTCATGTTCGGCGATCCGGATGCCCTGATACAGATCGACATGTCCGAATACATGGAGAAG
>JBAQUG010000154.1:0-5460 GCA_049297395.1 Victivallales bacterium
GTATCATAGTCTCCATGAATCAGTATTTTCTCTTTTGTGCGGATTGCGTCCCATAGGCGCCTGGCGGATTCTTTCATTCCTGGAATAACATAAGGATCTCCAAGTCCCTGGAGCGGGGTTTGGAAGAAGTTATCAGCGGAGCTGTGATTAATTCCCCTAGCTGCGAAGAATAACGCCAATGGCCGTGAACAATTCAGCCTTGACATCAATTCTCGTAATTTTTGTTCAGGAATATCAGCTAATTTCCATAAGTATTTACCCATTACCTCAACCGTTTTAATTATTTACTCTAAAATAGTCCTTGAAACCGATTTTAAAAACCTCAAAACCCACAAAGAGAAAAATAAACACAAGTATCAGATGGGCAAAGAGAAATAGATGGCATCATGTGGCTGACGTCATCCTGGAAAGCAAAAGGGCATGCCTGGCGTTATCGATCCAACTCTCCACAGCTGTCTTTGCAGAGGGGTGAACCGGCAAAAGCCGCTCTTGAATTTAAAGAAAGAACAGGGTGAAATTTGTCGCAAAGCGGTATTAGTTTGCAGATTCTTATATCTTGTATACTTGCAAAAATCCGGAAATGTAATAAAATATTGGCCCTGAAGATGGGGATGAGTATGGTATTTTCGCGTGCCGACATGGCGGAATTGGCAGACGCGCTACGTTCAGGGCGTAGTCCTCGCAAGGGGGTGTAGGTTCAAATCCTATTGTCGGCACCATCTTTTTAATTAGCCTCGAACACGGGGTTTTCCATTTGATTTGTTTCCAGCTGCCTGCTAGTTTTATTTCACAATAAAGTCAAAAAATCCGTCAGCCGATAATTTTAATGGAAATATTAGGTTTAGCTTATGGTCAAATATGAGGAAGTTGAAGGGCGCCTGGTTTGTTATTTTGAAGGTCGTATGGATACCGTTGCTTCAATGAAAATTGAAGATGATGTATTCGACCAAGTGCTTCGCAGACGCCTTCCCACGGTATTTGATTTAAAGGAAGTTACCTTTGTTTCCTCTGCGTTCTTTAGAATCTGCTTGAAAGCCGCGCGGGCGACAAATGAAATGAAAATAACAATGATAAATACGCCGCCCCTTGTCAGGGAGGGATTTAGAATTACCGGGCTTGATGCAATTATGGATGTCAAATAATTGCCAGTTTTATTATTGCTTCCTTTTCTACACAGGTAATCCTGTCAGTGGATTTTTACAGGGGCAGTCTTGTCAATCCGACATCTTTCCGAGTTCTTTTGAACGGTTTTCAGCGGATTGGATGACTTCATGGACAAGCTTGCGGAAATTGGATTTTTCAAGGACGGCAAGTCCTGCGGCGGTTGTTCCGCCCTTGGACGTGACGGCATTCCTCAGTTCGTCGGGCGTCCCCATCCTCTGCTTCAGCATTTCAGCGGCGCCGGCGAGTGTCTGGACTGTCAGTTCCAACGCAACTTCCTTATTCATGCCGAGTTTTTCCGCAGCATCTACCATCGCCTGCACATATTCGAAGGCGAATGCAGGTCCGCTTCCGCTCAGGGCGGTGACGAGATCAAGGCTCGATTCAGGTAGCTCGTAGACTATGCCCGAGGCTTTGAAGAAACTCTCCGTCAGTTCCTTGTCGGACGCAGATACGTCATCGCCGCACGCGATTGCAGTGGCGCCTTTGCCGACCATTAGGGGAGTGTTGGGCATTGTCCTGACAGCTCTTTTAGATCCGAACCACTTGAAGAGGCTGCGAAGTGGAATTCCCGCCATGATCGAGATGATGAGCTTGCCCTGGCAGAGCTTTGAGATTTCAGGGATTAGCTCCTTCGTGCTCTGGGGTTTCACCGCAAGCAGGACGAGATCGGCATTCTTGAGCGCTTCAGCGGATGATGCAACGCATTTGATCCCTGTTTTATCCTCGAAATCCTTCCGGGCATCACTGCTGATGTCGGAAGCGACAATATCATTTTTCGAAAGCACCTTCTCCCGGATTATTCCCAGGGCCAGCGCCGTAGCCATCTTTCCTGAACCGATGATCGCCAGTTTCATGTTGAATTCCTTGTCATGCTTCGCTGTTATAATAAGTATTTTAGGCGGAAGCATTTGTTTCCGCCTAAAATACTTATTATGAAGGATAAGTCAAGAACAGGAACCGTTCTTGCGGATGCTTGATTCTTGATATTAGGCAAATAGGCATCTTTATGCTATGATAATCTACAGGAATATTACGCAAATAATCAATTTAATGGGATATTATTCCGCAGAAAAGAGGATGGGAATGTTTTCAAAAGTAGAACTGCTCAAGGAAAAGATCCTTGATGACATAAAAAGCGGCAGGATAAGGAAGTCCGGGGCAATACCTTCGCGCTTCAGCCTGATGAACAGATATTCGTTTTCAAGGGGTACTGTTGACAAGGCGGTTATGGAGCTTGCCAGGGATGGATTCCTCCATTCGCGGCAGGGGTCGGGTACTTTTGTGGCGGACAAGCGCGAAAACTCGGCCATCGGCCAGGTCTATCTTGCCGGGGATTACGGACTGAGGACCGGCGCCGACGCGGAAACCGCAGATCTTGCATCCAAGATACAGCAGCACATGCCGTGCTACCTATACAATATAAACGACATCAAGACAAGTCTTGGAAAAATAGCCAGGCCTGGCACTGCCGTGATATGGCAGCGGCCATCATATGAACAGCTCATGACCATGAAATATCTGGCTTCCGCAGGCGCATCGCAGCTGCTGATCGGCAGAACCTATGGCAATTTCGATTATGTCACCACCGACGCCTGCGACGGAATCCGGAACGGTATCAGATGGCTCGTCGGCAAAGGCTGCAGGCGGATCGCGTTTGTCACTCCCGGAAACAATCCAGATTCCCCATACATCGCTGAAAGGCAGATTGCGTTCTACGAGATTGCCATTGAACTCGGAATAAAACTCGACATTGACATGATATTCAAGAAGGATTTCAAGGATTTCAAGGGTGACCTGGATTGTATTTCGGCCAGGCTCTTCAAGTCGGGCAAGATCCCTGACGCCATTTTTTCCACGTATGTTTCCATGGCGTATCCCCTGATGACCATTGCTGACGGTCTTGGGCTGGAGACGGGCAGGGATTTCAGGTTCCTGACATTCGACTACGAGCCCAAGCTTGAAGGATGGAAAGGTGTCGGCATGTTGAAACAGCTCTGGGACGAGATGGGTGAAAAGGCCGTAGAGTGGCTTCTGAGAAAAGGCAGGAATGGCAAGAGTGCGTTTAAAATTAAAATAAGTCCGAAATTATTGAAAGGAGATTGATGATGAAGGAGCTTAGGTTTGGTATAATAGGTATTGGAAATATGGGGGGGCCGCACATGGGGTTCGTCAAGGAGACCCCGGGAGCGAAACTTGCCGCTGTCTGCGATATTGACAGGGAGAAGGCTGACAAGAATGCCGAGAAGGCCGGTGTCAAGGCGTACTATAATCCAGCGGAACTGATAAGGTCCGGCGATGTCGACGCGATAATTATTGCCACTCCGCATTATGATCACACGCCTATCGCGATCGATGCTTTCAAGAACGGGCTGCATGTTCTTACAGAGAAGCCGGTTGCTGTCCACAAGGCCGATGCCCAGAAGATGATCGATGCGCACGGGAAGCGCAAGGATCTGCTTTTCGGTGTGATGTTCCAGCAGAGGACGGAAGGTATGTATATGAAGCTCAAGCAGCTTCTTGCTTCCGGCGAGTTTGGCGAGGTCAGGCGGATCAACTGGATAATCACCAACTGGTTCAGGAGCCAGAGATATTATGATTCAGGCGGATGGCGTGCGACATGGAGGGGTGAGGGCGGTGGAGTCCTCCTCAACCAGTGTCCGCACAATCTGGATCTCTTCCAGTGGTTCTTCGGGATGCCTTCGAAGCTCAGGGCGTTCTGCAGCTTTGGAAAATTCCACAAGATCGAAGTCGAGGACGATGTCACGGCATATTGCGAATATCCCAATGGCGCATCCGCAGTTTTCATGACCAGCACCGGCGACTTTCCCGGCACGAACCGTCTGGAGATCACCTGCGACAGAGGGCGTGTAATCGTCGAGAACGGGAAGATTCTTTTCAACAGGACAGAAGTTCCATTGCGCAAGTATTGCATGACGACTGACAAGCAGTTTGAAGGCCCTGCATGCTGGAACGTCGAGATACCGTACGCCAATCCGCAGGGGGCGGCTCATCAAAGAGTCATTGAAGCGTTCACAAGGGCTGCTCTTTACGGCGAAAAGCTTGTTGCGCGTGGTGAGGAAGGAATCAATTCAATCGAACTTGCCAACGCAATGATCTATTCATCCATCAAGGCGAAGACGGTTGAGTTTCCTCTCAATGCTTCAGAATATGCAAAAGTACTGAACGGGCTTGTGAAGACTTCCAAGTATCAGAAAAAACAGGTCAAAGCCGGAAAAGCGGATTTTGCGGCCTCATTCAGCAAGAAATAAAAACATAGGAGTGTCGATATAATGAAGAGAAATATTATTGCGGCCCAGCTCTATACGCTGAGGGAGCATCTCAAGACGCCCGAGGACATTGCCAAGGGGCTCAGGAAGGTGAAACAGATAGGATTTGACGCAGTCCAGCTTTCGGGCATTGGTCCGATTGACAGGAAGGAGCTCAAGAAGATCCTTGACGGCGAAGGTCTCGTCTGCTGTGCGACCCATGAGTCCGGCGCGGAAATCTTCGACAACCCGCAGGCCGTCGTCGAGAAGCTTAAGTTCTTCGACTGCAAATACACGGCATATCCATGGCCGCACACTTCTCCGAAGACAAAGCAGGATTTCATCCAGCTCGCGAAGAAGCTCAGCCAGAGCGGAGAGGTCATGTCCAGGGAAGGCATTGTGCTCACCTACCACAATCACGCGGTTGAATTCGAGAAGTTCGACGGCAGGACAGGACTGGATATAATCTATGATGAGAGCAATCCGAAATTCCTGCAGGGCGAGATCGACACGTACTGGGTCCAGTACGGCGGCGGTGATCCGGTTGAATGGTGCAAGAAGCTTGAGAACAGGCTTCCTCTCCTCCATCTGAAGGAGTTCGGAATAATCGAGAACCAGATCAAGATGCTCGAGATCGGGAATGGAAATCTTGACTGGAAGCGGATCGTCAGGGCTGCGAAAAAATCAGGGACCGAATGGTTCATCATCGAACAGGATGTCTGTAGGCTCGATCCGTTCGAGTCGCTGAAGATAAGCCTTGAATACTTGATAAATGAGATTTAAGTATGGACGGGCTTTAGCCCGATCTACTATACGCATATTGGGATACGAGAAGTTGATGTGTGTTGCCTGTCCCGGCTGGGATAGGGGAGTTGGGCGTGTTTTGTTAAAGTATGCCATCCCGATGCTAAAGATTCGGGATGGCTCGAGGCTTCCCGAGGCTGTTTAGGCGCTCGGGACGCCATACTTGATTGCATTAAATAAGGCTGATATGCCCAGCTTAACGCTTACAAATATGCGTATAGTAGAC
>JBAQUG010000155.1:0-9479 GCA_049297395.1 Victivallales bacterium
GTTTAGTGCAGGCAGACGCAATAGCTGGACAAGCTTTTTCTCCTGCCGGGCAAGCTGGCAGGGGGGAAGAACGCTCCCCCGTGGGCTTGTTCCACGGGAAGCAGAGATTGCAAAAGCTAGACAATGCACAAGACAAACAGCTAATGCTCCCCTGCGGGCTTGTCCCGCAGGAGGCAGAGATTGCAAAAGCTAAACAAAGCATTAATCTACACATCTCCTGCCCCCCTGCGGGCTTGTCCCGCAGGAGGCAAAGATTGAAGGGCTAATAGAATGGAAATAAAACCTCTATATGAACCACATAATCTCAGTCCGGCATACAGGCTCAGGTATAATTGGACTGGATGGATTGATGACAGCTCATCTTTCCCTGAAAATATTTCAGGAATCCTTTCATCTATTTCCCCTTTTTGGGAAAAAGATGGAATTCACTTGCTGGAGCATAAAATTAAAAATAATGCGATATTCGCAACAGTCAGCTCAAAACCATCTCTTTCTCCAGTATTGATATGTTCACGCTTGAAAGGACGTATCCAACATTCGTGCAGGGAAGAAGGTAGTCCTGTAAGATTCAGCCGAAAGCTGTCATTACGGTGCATTGGAGAAAACACGGCCGATGAAGTAACAGGATACATTGCAAAACAGGTTGCAAAGGAAGAATTGGCCGATGAGCGGTATCGTGAAATTCTCCAAAAATATACCGAAGTTAAAAGAAGCCTTGATCTTTCGGATCCACGCCAGACAAAAAGCGGGATGTATTGGTACAATCTCCATTTTGTTCTTGTCGTCAGTGGACGGTACCGCATTGAAAACGAGGAAAGTTTTGAGAAACTGAAGACATGCTCTTTTAAGATTGCCGAAAAGAAGGGATATGAAATCAAAGCATTGTCAGTAATGCCAGAACATCTTCACGTAGCCCTCAGAGGCAATATTGAACAATCCCCGGAGGAAATAGTTTTGGCTTTTCAAAACAATCTTGCGTATGTCATGGGGATGCTTTATTTTTGGGAGTTTAATTATTATGTAGGGACTTTCGGGGAATACGACATGGGTATTGTGCGGCATGCTTAGCTTGGCAATCTTTCCTACCCGCCGGGCAAGCCGGTGGGGGAGGGGAGGTGGCGATATACTCTTTAGCTGGACAAGCTTTTTCTCCTGCCAGGCAAGCTGGCAGGGGGGAAGAGGAGAGAGGATGGATGGACATGGGTTTTAGCTGGACAAGCTTTTTCTTCTGCCAGGCAAGCAGGCAGGGAAAAGAACGCTCCCCCGTGGGCTTGTCCCACGGGAAGCAGAGATTGCAAAAGCTAGACAATGCACAAGACAAACAACTAAAGCCCCCTGCGGGCTTGTCCCGCAGGAGGCAAAGATTGAAGGGCTAATAGATGTGCATATGAAAAATCTGCATACCATGCGGAAATCGATCACGCCGATTCCTTATGTCGGGAAAGGGGCTGTCTTGTCCTGTGTCCAGGACAGTCCGGGGCTGATTGTGGAGAGCCATCATCATCTCTATCATGAATTCGACTACATCATCGGGGGCAGGGGCGAATATGCGGTCGGCAGGAAAATATTCCAGGTCAAGGGAGGAGACATGGTCTATATCGGACGGGCGATCCAGCACAGGCGGTGCAGCGACATTTCGGATCCCCTTGTAATGTGCAATCTTGATGTCGAGGATTCCATGCTTATGGCTTCTGAAAATGAGAGGATGTGCTGGCCGCTGTGGAAATGCTGGAAATTTTCAAATATTGATGATCCTTCTTTCACTGCCGCAGTCAGGACTCTCATGAAGCTTATGCCCAGGAACAGCAAAATGCTGGATCTGAACCGCAGGCAGTGGGGGAAAATTGCCAGAGGCCTGACTTCAATCCTGAACAATGACTGGATAATGATCGGGAAACGTTCCACGGGACTTCAGGATCTGGCCATGAGGATACGGCTCTCTCCTGAAAAACATATTTCCCTTGGGGAGGAGGCGGAGCGTCTTGGTATCAGCCGGCACTGGCTCTCGAGGCGTTTCCACAGCGTATTTGGAGTGACGATGTTCGAATACCGCGATCTTGCGAGGACCGACAGGGCAGTCAAGGCTTTGCTTTCATGTGGACAATCCGTGGAAGAACTTGGAGGATGCCTCGGTTACTCAAGCAAATCACATTTCATAAATACGTTCAGGCGTTTTGCGGGATGTACTCCGGGAATCTTCAGGAGTTTGAAATGAACAGATCGTAGATCTTCTTCTGGCTCCTTGAAGATGCGTTCTTGTTTCCAGGAGATGCAGTGGCCGAATAGATCCCGTCTTTTCCCATGATGCGGCCTTTCCTGGTATCGGCCAGTTCAAAATCCAGTATTTTCTTCAGGATCCTGCAGGTGGGGGCATGTTCGACAGGGAAAAGGATTTCGATCCGCTTGTAGAGGTTCCGCGGCATCCAGTCGGCGCTGGACATGTAGTATTCCGGATTGCCTCCGTTTCCGAAATAATAGATCCTGCTGTGCTCCAGGAACCTGTCGACTATGCTGATCACATTGATGTTGTCGGTCTTTATTCCGGGTTTCAGGGAGCAGATTCCGCGGACCAGGAGATCAATCTTCACGCCCGCATATGCGGCCTCATACAATTTTTCAATTATTGGATTGTCCACGAGCGAATTTATCTTCGCGATGATGCGTCCGGGATTATGCTTGTCGGAAAGCCTGGTTTCCCGGTCGATCAGGGATATGAACTTCTCCTTGAGATCGTATGGGGCGACGGAGATCTTGCTCCAGCGTTCAGGGGCGGCGGCATAGCCTGTCATGACATTGAAGAGGGCTGAGACGTCCGAACACAGATCCTGATCAGTCGTAAGAATACCAATGTCCGTGTAGATCCTGGCGGTCTTCTCATTGTAGTTGCCGGTCGAGAGATGCAGGTACCTGCGTATGACACCTTCCTCCTTGCGGATTATCAGGAGGCTCTTGCAGTGGATCTTGAGTCCGGATATCCCGTAGATGACATGGGCGCCCGACTCTTCCAGCTTCCTCGCACGGAGGATGTTGTTGTTCTCGTCGAACCGCGCCTTGAGCTCGACTATCACTGTCACCTGCTTGCCGTTCTCAGCAGCCTTCTGCAGCGCACGGACGACAGGGGAGTCCCCGCTTACCCTGTAGAGAGTCTGCTTGATGGCAAGCACGGAAGGGTCTTCCGCAGCCTCCTCCAGCAGTCTGACAATCGGGTCGAACGTCTGGAAAGGGAGGAATATCGGTATAAGACCTTCTTTTTTGATTGAGTCGAATATCGGTTTCTTGTCGTCTATTCCGCTGACAGGCAGTGGAGGCCAGACTTCCTCTGTGATCCCAGGCCTGTTTTCCTTGGATATAAGCTCGAAGAAATTGGCAGGATGCAATGGGCCGGGAACGTAGTATTTGGCATTTTCGTCAAGCTCGAGCTTCTTCATGAGCCATTCCTCGAAAACGGTATTGCCGCCTTTGATCAGCTCGAACCTGATCACATTGCGTTTCTTGCGGTGGAGCAGTTTTTCCTGTATGTGCACGAGCAGGTCCGAAATTCCATCCTCGTCGATGCTGAGGTCCATGTCCCTGGTTATCCTGAACTGCATCACCTCCAGGATTTCGCATTTTGCGAAAAGAAGGGAGATGTTCTCAATAATGAGATCCTCCAGGAGGATATATGTTCTCGCATCCTTGTATTGTGCGCTGGCGACCGGGATGAAACGGGGAAGCACCGGCGGAACTTCGACGAACGACTGGACCGTCTTGTTCGAGTTCGACTGTTTGAGCTTGACTGCGAGCTCTATCGCGCCGCTGTTGATTATCGGAAACGGATGGCTTGGATCGACCGCTATCGGAGTCAGGGCCGGAAATATCTGGTTCTGGAAGAATTTCCTCAGGTTGTCCTTTTCAGCATCGGAAAGTTCGGTCCATTTCAGAATAATCGTTCCGGCCTTCTTCAGCTCCGGAAGAATGTCGTTGTTCATGCAGGCATATTGCTTTTCCACAAGCGCGCCGACTTTCTTCCTGATCTCATCAAGCTGTTCCTTGGCTGTCAGCCCTGCGCTGTCGGAGCTGACTGCGTCCGGTTTCAGCTGTTTGAGGCCGGCTACGCGCACCATGAAGAATTCGTCCAGGTTGTTTGCGAATATCGCAATGAACTTGAGACGTTCCAGCACGGGATTCATCTTGTCCTCGGCCTCCTCTAGAACCCGGGAATTGAAGTCCAGCCAGCTCAGGTCGCGGCTTATCAGATGTTCATTTGTCAGTTTCATCTTAAGTAAGACAGGCTTTCCAGCCTGTCATCTAAATCCTAGTTATAATTATTGCCTGTTTTTCTTCATCCATCAAATCGCCGGTTCCCACCATCGCCGATTCGCCGTTTCAATTTTTGTATTCTTCCCTACTCCACCACGACCCTCAGGCCGAACACGTCCGAGAAGAGGTCTCCCTTGTTCTTCACTTCCATCCTTTCAAGGGTCAGCTCGAACGACGCGTTTGTGGCGATGGTCAGCTTCTCTTCGTCATAGGAAACCTTTATGTTCCTTATCTTATGGCTGTTTGATCTGTCTAGGGCGTCGGCGATGCGGAGTATTCCAGCGAGCTTGTTCACCTCGACACGCTTTTCCGGGGAAAGGGACATGTATTCGACATGCGCCTCCTTGGGAAGCCCCCTGCGGTGGTAGCGTGCGATCACGGCAACCTCCCTGATCTCATCGGGCGATATCCCGGGCAGCTGGCTGTTGCTGATGAGGTAGTATGAATGCTTGTGGTGCTGCCGGTTGTTCACATATTGTCCTATGTCATGCAGTATCGCCGCGGCCTCGAGCATCATCCTGCCCCTTTTCCCTACGCTGTGAAGAGGCTGGAGTGCGTCAAAAATCGAGAGGGCGGCATCCTTTGCGCATTTTCCGTGATCTGCGTCGTACCTGAACTTCTCGCCCAGGAACTCGACGGAGGAGATGATGTCCTGCATGAAGGGATCTTCCTTGCCGGAGAAATCACGCAATATCTCGTCGATAAGCGCGTCCCTGGTCGTGATCATCGGCACGACAAGCTTCTGGGCGTCGGTTATCTGTATGAAATGCTCGAGTATGTCGCAGCACGGCTCGAGGCTCTGGGCCAGCATGTCCGAGAGGTGGTATGTTTCCGCGAGCTTTTCCGAAGGTACGCCCGCCACCGACGAATGCATTGTCTCGAGATTTTTCCTGGACACCGTGAGTATCTTCGGCTCCTCCTTGTCGCCGCTGAAAGTGTTCATCAGAGCCCTGACCGGGGCGCCTACGGCAATGAAAAGAGGAGGCTTCTGCCCTTTCGGATAGTTCTTGGTGATGTCGTCGACCACGCATCCCACGAAAGTGTCTATTATGTCCTTGACCTTCTTTCCGCTGGCCGGCTGTCCTATTTCCTCGTAGAGCCGGAGCGTACCGATCCTGAAGGTCTCGGAACTCCTGACCCTGCCGTTCTGGACAAGTATCATGTGTGTCGAGCCGGTGCCGATCATGCAGATGACGGCGTCCTGCTTCGAAAGGGGGTACTTCTTTTCAAGTGAGTCCTTTACGGAAAGATATGTGAGCCTGACCTCTTCGGAGGCCTCCAGTATGTCAATCCTGATGCCGCAGATATGTTCTATGCGCTCGATGAACAGGTCCCTGTTGGTCGCCTCCCTCACGGCGCTCGTAGCAACAGCCTTGCAGTCCTCAGCGCCATAGTCCTTCATGATCTTGCGGTAGTCGTTGAGGATCTTCCCGACAAGACGTACGCTGTCCGGGGATATCTTGCCCTTTGTGAACACGTCCCTGCCGATAGGTATCGGATTTGAGACGTTTTCCAATACCTCGCATTTGCCGTCGGCGGAAATCTGCACGATCTCCATCCTGACTGAATGCGAGCCAAGGTCAATCACCGAAAACAGAGTTTTACCGTCTTTTTTATGTATTTTCATGGACTTTGCGGCTTCCTTTGTGCCTGTTCGCTGAATAGTCCTGCAAGGTAAATATTCACTGAACTATGTTCGTTCAGTGAATATTTACATCTAATAAAACGCGAAATGAACAGTTCTTCATATTTTATTTTGAGTACGTATTCAGTAAACGAGCGTAGTTTACTGAATACGTACCCTGCAAGGGCAGGTAGAATACATCTCCAAGGTTGATTTTCCAAATCATAAGAGTTGCGTTCCCTTATTTGAATTGTTTTTTAACACAATGTAAATTCATCCCGAGTACAATAATGGATCTCGGGATGAATTTATGGAAACAAGAATTTTAGATAAGATAAACAAGCCGGAAGATCTCAGGATCCTGACGCCCGAGGAGAAGGAACGCCTCGCCTGCGAGATCCGCGGGGAACTGATAGATGTCATATCAAAGAACGGCGGACATCTCGCCCCGAACATGGGCGTGGTCGAGCTTACGATAGCACTCCACTGCGCCTTCAAGATGCCTGAGGACAAGATCGTGTGGGACATCGGCCACCAGGCGTATGTCCACAAGATCCTGACCGGGAGAAGGGAGTTTTTCAGGACGCTCCGCAAGGACGACGGATGCCTCGGGTTCCTTTCCCGCGATGAATCCGAATATGACGTGTTCGGGGCAGGGCACGCAGGCACCGCCCTTTCCGCCGCACTCGGCATGGCCGCGGCAAGGGACAGGAAGAACGGAAAGGAGAAAGTCGTGGCGGTAGTCGGCGATGGTTCCTTGAACTGCGGAGTTTCATTCGAGGCCCTGAACCACGTAGCTGGAACAACAAAGGATTTCATAATCATCCTCAACGACAATAAGATGTCAATCTCCAAAAGTGTCGGCGGAATGTCAAGATACCTCAACCGGATAATCACCGGCCGCGGCTATAACAGATTGAAGAATTCCGCCAGGACCTTTGTCGAGAAGATTCCGCGGGTCGGCTCGACAATCACCAGCGCCATTGGCAGATTCGAGGAAGCCACCAAGAGCATTCTCGTCCCAGGCGTGCTTTTCGAAGAGCTCGGATTCCGCTACGTAGGTCCCATCGACGGTCACAATATCGAGGAGATGACAAGGACCTTTGAAGGAATCAGGGAATTTGAAAAACCGGTGATCGTACATGTAATAACTGAAAAGGGGCACGGATACAAGCATGCCGAGGATGCTCCGGAGAAATTCCACGGTCTCGCAAGTTTCGATCCGGAAACGGGCGAGGATCTGAATGGCTCTTCAACTCCTTCTTTCTCATCCGTCTTCGGAGGAACAATCTGTGAGCTGGTGGAGAAACAGAGGGACGTGGTTGCGATTACCGCAGGGATGTGCACGGGTACGGGACTTCTTGAATTCTCTAAAAGACATCCCGACAGGTTTTTCGACGTCGGCATCGCCGAGGAGCATGCGGTCGTATTCGCGGCAGGCATGGCGACGCAGGGATTTGTTCCAATCATAGCCATCTATTCCACTTTTCTCCAGAGGGCGCTCGATTATGTGTTCCACGACGTCTGCCTCCAGAAGCTTCCGGTCATAATCTGCGAGGATCGCAGCGGCATAGTCGAGGACGGCGCTACGCACCACGGGATACATGACCTCTCGTTCCTGAGGAACATGCCGAACATTTCGATACTCTGCCCTGCCGACGGCTGCGAACTTCGCAGCATGCTCTACGCGGCATATGAAAGAAAAGCGCCTGTCATCATAAGATATCCACGAGGCTCGGCCGTGAAAAAATCCGGCACCGAACCGGCCGAATTGATCCCATGGGGCAAAGCCATGGTCATCAGGGATGGGAAAGATATTGCGATATGGGCTTCAGGAAGAGAAGTTTCCACGGCCATGGAAGTTGCCGGAATTCTCGCCAAATCAGGAAAGGACGCGATGGTTGTGAACACCAGGTTCATGAAACCGTTTGACACGGATCTTCTCCTGCAGCATGCCTCTAAAATGCCGGTTGCAACGATCGAGGACTGCCAGATCCAGGGCGGCCTCGGAAGCATTGTCGACGAGACCCTTATAAGTGCCAGCCACAAAGGCGTCCATCATTTCGGCTGGGGCAATGGCATAGTTCCACACGGAACGATTGCAGGCATCAGGAAGAAAAGCGGCTTCACCGCCGAAGCCATAGCCGAGGATATCCTGAAGAAGTAGGACAGGCATTCCTGCCTGTCCATCTTGAAAATCCAGAAGGGATATTGACAGGATAACAGGATTTCCAGGATTACTCATAGGGCTTTTGACACATGGAATCGTCCTTTTTTCTATGGCATCTGCCGGAATCTCAAACGTTTCATTGGCGGTATTCATGGTACCCTCCCTTATTTCAAGCTCTGATAATGCCGTTCATTTGGCCGCATGGCATCTATCATCAGCTCCGATCTTATTGTATAGCTCCTTGACCGTCTCAAGGATCATCCCCACTTGGTCGAAATCGACCGGATTAACGTCATTCAATGAAATTTCTTCACACAGGTTAATCCATCCATGATGATCCCATGAACCGTTCTCCCTCCTTATGAAGTTCTCAAGGATGCCGCTTCTCAGGATTTTCTGAAGATTCTTTCCCTTGATGTCGTCGACAGTGACAGTTGGGTTCATGGATGCGAATTTTAATACTTCCGCCTCGACGGGCACATTCGAATTCTTTTTTGCTTTCACTTTCATTGACCTCCCATGGTTTTATTGAAACAGTCAGGACATATGCCATGAGTCGGATGGGTCTCTTCACCCTCTGCGATCTTCCATTTTATAATCCCGACAATCTTGTTGCACCAGGCGCATATGAGGGGAATCGCCCTCCCTTCAATGGCCATCACAGGAATTTCACTTGTTTCTTCGAGGTTTTTCATAATCTTCCTCCAGCCGTAGTTGTTATGTGTCAATCCTCTTCACGATTTTCATTGTAGTCTTTTTCGCCTTCATTTTTAAGGCGGGCTTCGCCCGCAACCCAAACTCGAAATCCGACAAGTCGGATTTCGTGCTTCGAGTTTCGGATTTTATATACGCTTAAGACATAGAACTGTGAAATAAAGACACTAAATCCTCCTTGTCTGTTAAATGGAATTCATACTGATACAGCTATCATATCCGGGAGGCATTAAGGCATAGTGAGGACAATGTTAGAAATGCATGAGAATCAAAATTCCTATCTATTGAAGGAAGTTTTCAGCTTGATTGACATTTTGAATGTGGAAAAGTTGTTTTTTTCATCTCTCGGAGGTTCAAACTGCCTCGTGACAATTTCCTCTGGATTGTCCGTGAACACAGTTGTCTCCAGCAGGCTTTTCTTGAAAATATCAAATTCCATTGAAGTTCCAATAAAATGTCCCTCAAAATCAATCCATTCGACCTTCCCAGAGCCAGAAGTGGCATCCTTGGAGCCACCCGCCGTCTGGAAGACATTTGACAAAGGCCCTTTCTCCCCTTCGACCCTTGCCTTCGGTGCGCTCTCCCCATCCCCTGTGCAAATGCTAACCAGCCACATGTTGCCTGGTATCTTCGCTTGAAGTTCATTAAGGATGTTTATCCAGCTGCATCTGC
>JBAQUG010000156.1:0-42827 GCA_049297395.1 Victivallales bacterium
GTTTTTGTCTCCGCATTGCGCGGGACAAGCGTCGCTTCGCTCGGCTATGCGATCTCCGAGCGCAAAAGACAAAGAGGCCGATTGCGCCAAGGATGTCGCAAGCTACTCAAAGCAAGTTTCAAAGGAGGAGACAGTTTTAAGTAAGAATTTTTTCTATGATTTTATATCAATATTAAGGAGTTTCGAATGAATGTCAGGTTGTTAATGATCGGCTGTTTCATGCTTTGTCTCGCCAGCGTGGCGGAGAGCGGGAACTTGGAGGCCGGCGGTCTTTTCAGTGCATCACCGCTTCCGTCCGATCCTGCGGAATGGACCCTCAGCGCGTCCTCCGGAGCCGTCCCCGAACTGGCGAAGGGCGAACTCGGCGCGGGTCCGCAACTGACTTTGAACAAGCCGGAACAGACGCAGGTACTGACCTTGAAGCTCAAGCAGCCCATCAAAATGATCCCTGAGGCGCGCCGGGCCGGGATGTGGATATATGCCAGCAGCCGTTTCTGGGAAGGTGCGAACGGCGCACTGCTGCGCTTCCTCCTCCGCGATGCGGAAGGCGTCAATTTCAGCTACGCGATCTACGGTTCATCTCCGGTTGCCGGGGCATGGAACTATATCGAATGTCCGCGTCTGCGCGGCGGCGAGCTTGGACGTCTTGACGAGACGATGATACTTGTCGAAGGCGGCCTCCAGCACCACATGCCGGTGGCTCCTTTGAGCTTCGTTGGACTCGAGCTGCGGGTGAGCTCCGAGCAATATGTGCCGAAACAGACAACGATCGAACTCGGCGAGTTGTGCGCTGATGGAATCCTCCGTGAGAAAAGCGCGTTCTATTGGCAGTCCGACATGGGGCCGCGCTATCTTTTCGGGGAGATGCCGTTCGCCAAGCAGCCTTTCGTCACGGTCGGCGACCTGCTGCCGGAGAAGGGCGACTACACCATAAAATGGCAGGCGCGCAAGGAAATGTATGGACGTCCCGTCGCCCAGGGCGAGTGGAGCATTCCCGGATATGACGCGGGAATCAAGACCCGTTTCCAGCGCCTGCCGGTGCAGCTTGCCGCCGAAGGGCAGTACTGGGTGAGCTTCAAGATCGAGGCGAAAGGCGGAGCCGCCCCCCGGTTTGTGGACACACGTTTCAAAATCATCCGCGGCTCAAAAGCCGACCCAGCTCCGATTGATCCGCAGCTCCGCCCCATCGGCAATCTGATTGCTGTGAATCCACAGAGGAACGGACAGATCTACGAGCCCGGCGAACTGACGGACTGCGTTGTACGGGTTTGGAAGCCAATTGGAGAAACGGCCCAGACGCTTACGCTGAAAGTGAACAGGACTCTCTATCCATCAGGCGCGGTTGGACAGGAGGAGAGCTATACGGTAGACTTCGCCGGAGCAAAGGAATATGCCGACATCAGGATTCCGCTGGTGTTAAACGAGGAGTGTCCGCTGCTGCAGCTCGACATGCAGCTCCTGGATGGAAAGAAGGAGCTGGAAAGGAGCAGGCAACTACTCGGACAGAAGAGCCTTCCAGGCATAAAGCAATGGTCGAACCGCGACAAGGTTTTGAAATGGGCGGACATCTTCGAGAACGGACACCATATGCTCTCATGCGCGGAATGGGATCCGCGGTACGCGCAGAACACAGACCTGGCGAAATTCGAGGAATGGGTTGTCGACGTAAAAAAACAGAATATCAACACAGTCGAGCTTTTTCCGCAATGGAAGGAAATCGAACCGATGCCCGGCGTGTTCTGGTGGGAGCAGCTGGACAGGCGCATGGATATAATCGCCAGGCACGGTCTCAAGGCCATGATCAATCTGGACAGCACCTATGTTCCGGAATGGATGGTGGAGGAGTCGCAGGCCGATGAGGAGGGCATGGTGAACGGACTCTGGCATGGCGGCGGCAACAACGTGCTGAAAAGCCCGAACTCCGCCGTACTCCATCAACGCTACGGTGAATATCTCACACATCTGGTGCTCCGTTACCGCAACGACCCGAATCTCGTCGCCTACAGTTCCCTGATCATCTTCTTTGACCATTTCTGGGCGGACCATCCGTGGCAGGGGCAGTATGTCGATTATTCAGAGTCAGCCCGTGAAGGGTTCAAAAAATATTTGCGCGATGTGAAAGGACTCTCCCTTGAGGAACTGTCCAAGCGCTGGAGCAGGCCACCGATGGACTCCTGGGACGCCGTGGAGCTTCCAAGGACCGATCTCTTTCTCGGACTTGCGACAATCGACAGGCCCGATCCCAGACCGGAGTGGCGGGACTTCATCGAGTTCAGAAGCTGGTGCATGAAGGACTATATCCTGGGTCTCGTCGCTGGAACCGTCCGCAAGTACGATGATCTCCGCCCCATCGGCTTCCATGGCATCACCCTCTACCTGGACGAGAAGATCATCAAGGAGAAGAACGGAATATTCGTCTGCGCAGGCGGCTCCGAAGGGTCGCTCGAAGGCTACAGGAAACCTTTCGCCCTGCCAAAACGTGCGGAAAGCATAGCGATGCTCTTCCACTCGTCATACTACACGGCCATGTCCATGTCGAATCTCCTGGCACAGGGCAACCTGAACGTCCAGCACTTCTGGCAGCCCCAATGGCGCTGGGAGAAAGGGCCGTCCGAGCAGGCGACGCTGGGAACACACGCATTGGCCGGATGGTTCGCCCTCTTCCAAGGTGACCTGGGACTCGCCAGACCCATCCATGCGGATGCAACTGGACCGGCGCCCGTCTTCGGATTCCTGTTCTCACGGGACAGCATCCTGTATGGAGTCCGCTCCTTCCACTTCTTCCGTCTGGACGACTACAAGATGATACCCGAACGCGCAACTGCTACACCTAAAACCATGCTCGAAGAAAATGCTACGTCCGGAGATCTGGCGAAACTGCCTTGTGTGATAGTTGACCATACCACCCGCATCCTTCCCAGGGAGACAATCGACCGGCTGGCCGCATACGTCCGTGGCGGAGGCAAGCTTGTGATCGCTCCGACAAGCGGACAGTACACGCTCGATCCGGCTGACGGAGACCATGTCCTCAGAAGGACACTCGGACTGCCATTGCCGCAGGCGAAATGGGCCATGGCCGCCGAATGCCGCCAGCCCGACGCCTACAAACCCTATTATCCGTGGGAAATCACCGGCAGGGGAACTCCCGGCGAGCAGTCGCTTTCGGAGCCAGGACAGACTGCGGCGGCGTCCATAGCGGGAGGAAGTGTCTTCCAGCCTGGCCGTAACCTTGTGTTCCGTGTCGGCCCGTACAGCATGTACAACCGCGACACATGGGGCGACTGGTCCCACATGCTGCCGTACTTCGTCTTCGGACGCTACAAGGAAAATAACGTCTCTGGCGGAACCATCCTCGCGAACTGGACTGATGGAGGAGTAGCCGCCACTCTCCACAACGTCGGCAAGGGACAGGTGATATGCCTATGGGGCACACCTGACTGGTACAACTGGCGTGAAGCCTTGGACGACATCGCCAAATGGGCCGGCCCAGCCAAGACGACGGCCACCGAAACAAGCAAGGAAGTCCCATACATAGTCAGCCCGGATAGTTTCAAGGGATACATTCTCGAACTGGGAAAAGTCCGCTGGGCGGTGATCAGGAACGAGTCAACAGGCTGGACTGGCCTGTACTGCGCAAACAGTCCGGAAGTCATTAAAAAACAGAAGGAGGCGCCGCGCGGAAAAGGAACTATCAGGATTCCCGGACTGTCGGCGGCCAAGTACAATGTCAAGGATCTGACGCCGCTCCTTTCCCAGGGATACGAGCAGATCCTGACCCGCGAGCAGCTGGCCAATGATGGAATATCCGCCGATCTCATCCCTTGCGAAACTCGCATATTCCGGCTCGATCCGGTGGAATGAAAATACAGCCAAATAAAACACCATAAATGGAGACAAAGGGAAATGAATCGAAACAACATTCCGTCGACAAAGTTCATGCTACGCCTGCTATCTTCACTAGCCATGCTGGCCTCTGCTTCGTTGATTCCTCAGCTTGCGGCCGCTGATCAGGAACTTGCCGCAGACGCAGCTCCCACCTGCGTGAAATGGGTTCCGTCCCAGAATGGCGATAAGTTTCCTGTCGAACTACAGGACAGCCAGAAGTCATTCCGTCTTCTTCCAGGCGACCAGATGACTGTCGTGGCGAAAGTGCGGAGGATTCCTGGTTCGAAGGGTGACGGAACGATTGCTTCGACAGCAGGCTGGAGATTCGGCGTAAAAGAGGATGGTTCCCTATGTTTTGGGATTGCCGGCAAGGGAGTGCGGAAGAGCGTTCCAACACTGCATCCTGATGTTGCTCCATTATACATATCGATGAAAGCGCAGCCTGCATCGGAGAAATCAATGAGCGGACGTGTGCCGGAAGATGTCTGGACAAGCGTGGCGTGGTCCGTCAATACCAAGGGCGAATGGGGAAGTTCGTACGCATTCTACATAAATGGAACTGCCCAGAGCGCGGATCAGGGATATGCGCCTATTGTTGCAAATTCCACCGGAGGCGCGGTGAAAATAGGTGGAGGTTCAGGCTTGGAGCTGGCTGAAGTCAGCTTGTATGAAAAGCGTCTGAGCAGTGCGGAAATTGCGGAACTCGCAAATACCGGCAAGATTTCTCCAAGGCCGGGTGAGACAAAATCCGAACCGGTCAAAAAACAAATCAATGGCGGAAAAGACGGACGGAAGATTTTTGCGCACAGGATGATAGGGTTCGGACCGTCGTTCGGCGGAAATCCCGACAAGAATAATCTGGCATCAGGCGCCGGTGGATTCCTTTTCCCCGTGAAAAATCCAAAGGGTCCGGACGTTCCCGGCTGGTGCAGGGAAGGACACATAGGCGCATTGCATAAACCTTTCGAAACCCAGGTGGAGGAGTTCAAGTGGGAGATCGGCCAGGCGATGGAAGGCGGAGTTGACGGATTTGTCCTCGACACTTGCGGTGGAACGAAGGAATTTGGAATTCCTGACAGTCTAATCAAGGCCGCCGAGGAGCTTGGAGGAACTTTCCAGGTTGGATTCTGCCTGGATTTCGCCGGCGGCACGATTGAATCGAAAGTTGAAACGGTCAGGGAATGGTTGAAACGGCATCGGACAAGCCCTTCTCTTTTCCGTCTGAAGGGCATGCCCGCCTTCGCCACATACGGGTCGGGATACCGGACTCCGGAAAAGCTCGCGGAGGATTTCAAGCTGCTGCGCGATGCGGCAGGCGAACCTATCTATCTAATAGTCGATCTCACTGAATTTCCGAATACTGATCCGAAGGAATGGGAGAAGAAGGCCCGGGCCTATGCTCCGCTTGCAGAAGGGATGACATGCTTCTACAGCCGCCAGGGGATCGAGCGCAACGCCGATGCATTTGCCGCATTGTCGAAAGTCGCGCACGAGCTTGGAAAGGACTGGGCCGCCAGTCCCTGGCCGAACTACTATTCGCCCGGCAGAGGCATGAACATGGAGAATATAGGAGCCGACAATTCCAGGTACTGGGATCGCATGTGGAAGATGGCCCGGGAAACCAAGGCCGACTATGTGATGTTGACGACCTGGAACGACATCTGCGAGGAAACCACGATCATGCCCGGGCTCAGACGCCATTTCACATTCACCGATCTGCTGGCGAACTATTACGGCCCCTGGTTCAGGACTGGAGTCGAACCGAAGCCGGAAAAAGATCAGGTATGGGTCTTCTACCGTCCATACCGCACAGATGCAAAGTCTCCGCTGGTGTCCAGCCCGTACGCCAACGGATCCGCCAGCCAGAACATGATCGAAGTTCGTTCCTTCCTCGTCAAACCGGGAAAAATAATTCTTGAAGGGATCGGCGAACAGGACGTGCCAGCCGGGATGTCGTCGTTGGAATTCCAGAGCCGGCCCGGACCTGTCAAGGTATCCCTGGTCCGCCAGGTTCCGAAATGGTTCGGACTGCTTACAAAAGATGAGACTGTCATAGGCTTCCAGGCACCGGAATGGATCACGGACCGTCCATGGCGGCAGGATTTTGCCATCCGCGGATTCAGCAGCGCCGAGAATGATCATTGGACAAAATGGTTCCCTGGCACCGAGCAGAATTACATGAGCGAGTATGGCGATGTCGACGGAAACGGTCTGCCGAACTGGTTCGAGAGATATTATTTCGGCCGATGGAACGGCGTTGATCCACAGGCTGATACTGACAATGACGGAAAGACAAATCTCCAGGAATTCAATGAAGGGACGGATCCTCGCAATCCACCTGTTGTATATCCCAATTCCTTTCAATGGAATCCGACGAATGAGTTCAAGGCGACTAATGAAACATATCCAATCTGTGATTCTATGGGGACGAAAGCATGGGGGTATGAATTCGTATCCACCCGCAACCGCACAGGAAGGTTTGAAACGGCAAAATTGCTAGTTTCGCAGATTCCGGCATGGCTGGAGCGTGGTGACACATGGAGTTTCGGAGTTGGCAGGCCCAAGGACGGATCTCTTTCCTATTTCGGCGCGGAAGATTCCAGTTCCTCTACGGTATGGACAAGCCCCGTCAGCGGAAATGTGTCAGTTAAGATAACTGTTTCAAAGGATGAATCTGTGACACCGGTGGTGATCATGCTGGCCCATGAAGGACAAAAACCATTATGGGAATGCGTATTCGATCCGAAAGGGGAAGGGCAGGAATTCTCGAAGGAGATTTCCGTCACACGAGGCGAAAGCCTGCGTTTGTCGGCCACCGGCAAGCCCGGTGCTCCCGCCTGGCGTGTCCGCATGAACTGGTGCATTGAGAAGAAGTAGTGTTCTTGAAGTAGGGACGGGCTTTAGCCCTGTCTACTATACGCATATTGGGATACTGGAAGTTGATGTGTGTTGCCTGTCCCATTCTTAAAAAACTGAAGATGGTACATGCTTCCTTCGACAAGTTCAGGACAGGGAAGCACGTACCTACTAACAAGGAAGGATTTGAGCAGCATGAAATTAAAAAGTCTAATAATGGCGGGGGTTCTCATGGCAAGTGCATCTGTGTGGGCTGGCGAGCATCGCGTATTCGCGCATTTCATGGTCTGCCTGCCGTATAACGGCGATGCCTCGCTGGCAGCCTACGAACACCAGATCCGGCTGGCGCGGCAGTACGGGATTGACGGTTTCGCCCTGAACTGCGGCTCATGGACCAAGGATCCCTACTACATCGAGCGCTCCACGCTGATGTATGAGGCGGCCAAACGCGTAGATCCGAATTTCAAGATCTTCTTCTCCATCGATACCGCCACAGGCTTAGATCCCGTAAGCACCTCGCTGGACATGGTGAAACGCTTCTATGACCACCCAAACCAGTTCCGCCATGACGGCAAACCGGTCTTGTCCTCCTATTCCAGCCCCAAGACCCGCTGGGGGGAGGCAATTGCCGCACTGAAGGACGCCGGGAAAGAGGTCTGCTTCGTACCATTCCTCTGGACGGACAACTACACGCTTGCCCCCAGCTACGACGGAGCGCTCAACACCTTCGCCGACGCACCCTATATCGATGGCTATTTCCTTTTTGGGATCGATGCGCCGGCCTGGGATCTCATACAAGGAAATGCAAATTGCCGACGCGCCGCGTCCAAGCTAGGAAAGCTCTACATGGCGACAAACTCCTTTGCGTACAACAGTGCAAACCTCCGCGATTTCCACGGCATGCGCGACTATGCCGCCATATGGGAAGGCATCGTCAAGGACAACGCCGACTGGGTGGAGATCGTAACATGGAACGACTACGCCGAGGACAGTTCCCTGTCTCCGGCCACCGCCTTTCCCGGGTGGCCCCTGGACCACGACGAGTCCTACCTCGATGTCACTTCCTATTATTCCGCCTGGTTCAAGTCCGGACACAATCCTGAGATAGCACAGGAGAAGATCTTCTATGTATACCGCGAACGTTCAAAATTGCTGAACAGGGCTTTCGACAGCAAGAAACAGGCATGGACAAATCTACCCGACCAGGTTCATGATGACGTTGAGGACAATATCTATTCCACCGCCTTTCTCAAGGAACCTGCAGAACTTACCATCCAAAGTGGAAAAGGGCAGAAGACTTTCCAGTTGAACGCCGGCGTCTCGCATGTCGATATGCCCTTCGAGCCGGGAGTCCCGCATTTCATTCTGAAACGGAAGGGGAAGATACTGGCGGAATTCTCCGGCAGGCAGGAGATAATCAAGGAAGAGACCAGGGAGAACAGCCCTTTTGCCAAGCACAACTCCAACAGGACCTGGAGCGGAGCCTGGTGCCTCGGCGAAGCGAAGAGCATCCCTGCTGAAACCGCAGGAATCCTCGGCGATGCAAAACTCGTAGATGCCGACGGGAAGAAAGCCGTCAGCATATCCAGGAACAAGGGAAGCGGCATGCAGCTTACTAAAGATAAACTGACTTCCGGTCCAATTAACTTCAGAATACGCTACAGGAATCAAGGAGATCAGCCCTGCCGTCTGACAATGTCGGCGGGGCCTACGCCGGCCTTCACCTATCCCGTCCTCCTTCCTCCAACACAGAGCGCCTGGGCGACAGTCTCATTCCTCTGGACTCCTCCGGCATCCGATGCGGGACTTCGCATCGAACATATGGAAGGCGATGTCGGAGAGGCCATGATTGAAAACATCGAATTGGTCCGCTCAGAGCCTGTAGCGATGCCGAATCTGGAAAAAAGTTCGTCTGCGCCAGTCCTGGTCGAACTGCCCGGAGGTTCGTTCTCGATGGGCAGCGCTGAAGGCGCGCCTGACGAAGCGCCTGTCCACAAGGTCACGGTGTCGCCGTTCCGCATGGGCAAATACGAAGTCACCAACGCTGACTATGAACGCTTCAAGCCGGAACACCGCCGCTACCGCGACGAATATTCCTGGCGCGACAGCGACCCGGTAATCTATGTGAGCTGGCAGCAGGCGGTGCAATACTGCAACTGGCTTTCGACACAGGCTGGTCTGCCGCCGGCATATGATGAGAAGACATGGGCTGTAAACCTCCAGGCAGGTTATCGCCTGCCCACCGAGGCTGAGTGGGAATACGCGGCGTCCGGACGTGGAGAAGGCCGAGTCTATCCATGGGGAAATGAGCTTCCAGACGAGACACGGTGCAATTTCAATTCCGCAGGTACGACGGTTGTCGGCAGTCATCCTGCCGGTGCAAGCCGCGACGGTATCATGGACATGGCTGGCAATGTGGCGGAATGGTGTACCGACATCCTCCACCCCTACCCCAGGGAACCGGTCACAGATCCATGCCCGCTCATGCCGGGAGCATACCGCGTAATTCGCGGCGGTTCATGGGGATACTACAATAAAAGCCAGAGGGGCGCGGACAGGGAGTTCAATTCACAGGTGTATCCGGGCTATTACTACATCGGGTTCAGGATAGTTCTGCCCACCGTAAAAAAATAAATAAGGAGACTAAATGACGAAGCGATGCAATCTCAATATCTCGGTTGTCGGTGATCCCTGGTGGGAACTGCAGCTTGGGCTGCCAAAGGGTTCAAGTTCCGAGGAAAAACAGGCCGCGCTGAACAAATTCTTTCCCGGACTGATCACATTCCGCAATGAAACTCTCCCCCATAATGTCCCCGATCCCAACAAGGGATTCACCATGCTGAAAGCGCTCGGACTCGATTTCACCATCGGTGAAACCGGGGTTCCTGCCTTTACGCAGCTGTCTCCGGAACAGGTGATGAAGTTATCCGTGCCGGACTATGCCGGCAATCCGGCGGTCGAGAGCCTGCGAAAGGCGATCCGCGAAACCAAGAGCAGGTATGGCAGCGCCGTAAACACCAGTTTCTCCGGACTTCTCTATCAGGCCATGAAGGTGCGGGGGCAGGACATCTTCACCGACTTCTATGAGAATCCGGAAATGGTCCACCACCTCATGACCGTTCTCGGGGAGACGCTCTATCAGCACCTGAAATTCCTGAAGGATGAATGCGGAGAACTCCCGTATTTCGTCCTTGGAAGCTGTTCCAACTGCATGATATCCCCGGCAACATATGATGAATTTTTGCGGCCGCACGAGGCCCGGATATCAACACTATCACAATACATAATGGGACATCCTCGCGCCATGGGAATGCATCATTGCGGAACGAAGGCCGACGCCTACTTCCCCGTGTATTCCAAAATCCCGGAACTGGAAATGATCGAGGCCAGCCTGGACACCGACATCGAGATGGGTCTCCGCGAGATGCCGGGCCTGCTCTTCAAGCCCATGCTCGATCCGATCCGCCTGGACCATATGACAGACGACGCGGTCACCAGTCAATTTGGTTCCCTTCTTGAGCATCCGTCGGTTGTCGAGATCCAGGCGTTCGACCTGACGCAGTTCTGCACGGCCGACAGGGTGCGCAGGATGCTGTCAATGACTTTGGAATATAACAGGAGCCACGGCCTGCCGGGCTATACGAGATTTTTTACATGAGAGGTGATTACATTCAATTAGGTGTCCAAAGAGCCGCAAATCTGAACATCGAAAATTCAACATCTAATGGGGTGTTTTTGATTTACGAGCGTAATAACGCTCCGTGGAGTGCGGTGATTCATCACCGCCTTGTTTCGCGAAATTTATTTCGCGGTATTTAGATGGGACGGAATAAATTCCGGCATTAAAGGCGGCAATAAATTGCCGCACTCCAAGTGCGAATTTCGCAATTCGCAGAAGATGAAGTTCGGAAATCGGATGCTGGATATTCATAAATTTTGAAATTCCTTAACGTTTAAAATAAGTCATAACGAAGTAAAACAGGAGTACTTATAAAATGGGCAGTGTTAAAGCATTGATAGAAGCGCGCAGCGCCGACATGAAACTGACTGCGTCCGCACCAGGCTGGCGCGGAGGAATTTCCAGTGAAACCGTGGCGCGATGCCAGCTTTACAACACAATGGAGGCGCGGGTCGAGTGGCAGCCGGTTATCGTTGAATGGGCGGCGCTTTCGTCCTCGGCCGACGGCTGGCGGCTGCCATGCCATGTTGACATTCCATTCTACGGCACCGTGATCAATTTCGAAATAGTCGGACACCCAAAAGCGGAACTGGGGGCATATGAACTCAGCATCCCGTTAAAAACCCTTGTGGAAAAGGATACCAGCTTTGCACGCCTTATGCGGATTGATCTGCTGCCTGATTTTTCAACTGCTGCGAACGGGGAGGAAGGCTACATCCTGCTGCCTTGCCTTGCGGGCGCCATCCACCGTTTCACGCACCAGGTCAGCCGCGAGGAGCGCATCACCGTCTACGCCAGCCAGGAACAATGGGCGATGCGCAGCAATTTCAACTGCTTCGGAATGCACCGTCCGACGGCGTCATGGTGCGCGATTGTCACGGAAGGCGAATTCGACGCGGAAGCCGTGATACGGTCCCATTATGAGGAAAAGGCAGTGGACAGCATCCATGCCGGCCTCGTCTACAGATGGGAACCCAATGATCCTATGCTCAACGGGGATCGCACCGTCCGGTATTATCTGCGAGATCCGCAGGCCGGAGGCTGGGCGGAATTCGCACGCTGCTACCGCCGTTTCCTGCGTGAAGAGCGCGGTGTCCGCACCTGGGCGCAGAAGTCCGCCGACAATCCGTCGGTGCTCAAATTTGCGCGCGGGTTCGTGATGAAGATCATGCAGGGGTACAAGCAGATAACCCTTGACGGCCGGGGGCAATACTGTTCCTGCACGTCATTCGACGAGGCACGGCAGATCCTGGAACAGATGCAGGCCGACGGCATCAGCCATATCACCGCGCAGATGGTCGGATGGAACCATGAGGGGCATGATGGACGCTACCCATCGCGCTTCCCGGTGAATCCCGTTGAAGGCGGTGAAAAGGGGTTCCGCGAACTGATCGAATGGGGCCGCAGCCATGGACATATCATCTCCGTCCATGACAACATCTACGACAGCCGTGAACTTGGCGAGGATTTCCGGCGCGACGAATTGATTGTCCTGCGCGATGGCGCCGAGTGGCGGAACATTCCGTGGGCGGGAGGCCTGACCTACAAGCTGTGTCCGGTCTGCGCGCCACGGATCGTTGAAAGGGATTTCCCGAAGATGAAGGCGCTGGGTATCCATGGAAACTACTATCTCGACGCAGTCGCAGCATTTTTCCCATGCCATTCCCCTGTCCATCCGGCCAGCCGCGCCGAATTCATTGCGGCAATGCGGAAGCTATTCACGTACACCAGAAATCTCTTCGGCACGCTTTCACTCGAAGTCCCCTATGGCGCCTATTTCGATCTCATGGACGGAGTATACAGCGACGATTCCATGATGTGGCTTGACAATTTCACCGATTTCCGCAGGAATTTCATCGATGATGTGGTTCCTTTCCTGCCGGTAGCGCTGCACAACAGCGTCCGTTACAACCGTTCCGGAAGAGGACGGGCCGATGCGCTGCGCGCCCTTGCCTGGGGCGCGATGCCGTTCGTAGAGCTTGCAGCGCGTCCGGCCGCCGGCGCGCACAGCATGCCAACCTATGCGGACATACGCGTGTTCGCCATGGAAGGCTACAAGCTGTGCTGCGAGGAACATGTCGACCTGCTGATGGAGGATCTGGAAAATGTGGATTGCATCTCGCCGGATCTGTTCTCAACGCAATACGCTAACGGCGTCCGCCTTCTGATCAATGCCGGAAAAACTCCTGCGGCAATAGAAGGGAAAACGATCCCGGCCGAAAGCGTGCTGAGGATATGACAGTCGAGCCAATTTCAAAAGTAGTCAGGAGTCAGAATAAATTTGGATTTGAGTTCCATTCTCTCCTTTGAAACTTGCTTTGAGTAGCTTGCGACATCCTTGGCGCAATCGGCCTCTTTGTCTTTTGCGCTCGGAGATCGCAAACTACTTAAGTTTTTTCAATTTTCTCCGCCAGGCGGCTTGACTTGTCCGGAAAAATTCGGTATAATACCTTGAAATAACGATTCGGCATACGATCAACCAGGTGGCGGCATGGCGCGGAAAAACATTACCCTGAGAAACATCGCGGATTCGGCAGGCGTGACCGTATCAACCGTTTCCGCGGCCTTGAACAGCACGGGACGGATAAGCGACGCCCTGCGGAGCCGCATTGGAAAGACCGCTTCCAGGATGGGGTACCAGCCCAACATGGCGGCGCAGTTATTGAGAAGCAAGCGCAGCGCCAATATCGGGATGATTGTGAACGACCGGATCGGGAACATCCGCGGTTCCGGATATTTCCAGCCGCTTATCGCCGAATTCATCGAGACATGCCATAAGGAAGGGCTGAGAAACCATATTGAGTTCTGGGACAGTTCTGCAAACACTGAAAAGCTGCCGTGGCTGCTGTCCAGCGGTTTCGTCGGCGGAATCGTCCATGCCGGACGCCTCACTCCGGACATTGCGAGATGGCTCCGTAAGAATCCTGATTTCCCGTTGGTCGAGATTGGAGAGGCCCATCGTCATTCGGTAAGATCCCGGATTGACAACGGGAGCTACCAGGCCGTGCGGCATCTGATGGCGCTGGGGCACCGGCGCATAGCCATGGCATGCGGTCCGGGCAAATACGACATGCATTCCCAGATCTTAAAGGGATTCAAGCGGGCAGTCGCCGATTTCGGCGTGTCAGTAGAATCCGAGGGCTGGATAAGGGAACTCGAACTGGCTTCCGACCGTTCCGCCATGCTGGAAGGACTGGAATGGACGCTCTCCCTCCTGGACGGCGGCAAGGAAAGGCCGACGGCGGCAATAGGAGCCGACATGCGTCTGGCCAGAGCCGTCATCCATGGAGCGGGGTTACGGGGGCTTAAAGTCCCTGAGGATTTGAGCGTGGTCGGCGTGGGCGCGGCCTATGATGCGGACCAGTGCCTGCCATCAGTATCCACGATTGAGCTTGACTTCGGCCGGATCATGGAGGAGGCGGTAACCCTGCTCCGGCGGCTGATGAACCGCCAGGAAATCCATAGTTCGGAAATATGGTGCGAGGTCAAATTCGTGGAGAGGGACAGCACCGCGCATTGCAAAACGTGAACAGGATGACGGATGGATGGATTGTTGGGTTTGAGTTCAAAGAGAATTTAAAGGTGACTGCAGAATTTGAAACTGGCTCCCATACTTGAAAAGAGGTGTCTTATGAACAGAAACTATTGTTCCGGTGGCTGCTCTGCGGGATCCCCACTCAGCACTCGCCACTCATCATTCATCACTCATCACTCGCCACTCGGCAATGCCTTCACCCTCATTGAGCTCCTGGTCGTGATCGCGATCATCGCGATTCTCGCGGCGATGCTCCTGCCGGCGCTGTCGGCGGCGAAGGAGATGTCACGCCGGTCGGTCTGCGCCAGCAACCTCAAGCAGGTCGGACAGCTGATGATTTTCTATAACAACGACTACAATGACTATCTGCCGATCGTCAACAGGAACGTCTATGGAAACGGATATGACGCATATTGGCAGTATTTTCTGGGAGGGTATGTCGTTTCACCGCAGCTTACCGGATGGGGTATCATCGGCACCGCCTTCAGCACAAGCCGCCTGACCTGCCCGACAAAGGTGACATCCCCCCTGTTCACAGGAAACCTCTGGGCGTGCTTCGCCATGAACTGGTGCTTCGGCCCCAACTCCAATAATGCCTATTTCCGGAAAGTTACGAAGTTCAAGAACCTGTCCAATACCATTGCAGTCACGGAAGGGGGGACCAGCAGCGGCATCGGCATCCAGCAGCTTGATGGCACCTGGCTCACCCAGCCGATCGGCGGGAACTGGCACGCGAAGCAGGGCAACAACATCCTATGGCTCGATTCGCATGTGAGCTTCTTCCCGCACGTGCAGTATCTCACATCGGCGCCCTATACCACAACCCAAGACGTATGGTGCGGCGGAATAGATCCATGGGTTCCATGACGGATGGATGGCCGGTAAGGATAAAAAGAAAGGACGATGGAATGAAAAGAAGAAGCTTCACACTGATTGAATTGCTCGTCGTGATCGCGATCATCGCGATTCTCGCGGCGATGCTGCTGCCGGCGCTGAAACAGGCCAGGGACAAGGCGAAGGAGATCAGCTGTCTCAGCATAAAGAAACAACTGGTAATGATCACACTGAACTACACCGTGGACTTTGACGAATACATTCCCGGATCCAATCCGCCGGACCCCGCGAATTTCCCGATTTTCTCATTCCTGATCGTAAGAGGCTACATCACGCAGTCCGACCAGAACACATACTGGCGCTGTACGGCCTCTGAAAAGATCCCCGCCTCCGTGAGCAGCATGACAAACGGCCCGACCACCGGCGCCAACTACAACTACAGCAAACGCTTCGGTGTCAACGTCTGCTACAAGATCAACCGGGTGCGCTTCCTGGAAGACCGGGCGATGTGGAGCTGCACCCGCGGCACCGGCATCTACGGCGGAACCGACGGTGGTTTCGGCTGGGCCAGCTGCAGCGTCATCGACGAGATGGGGCTCCGCCACCAGCAGGGCAGAGGCGGCGTGGCGCTGTCATTCCTGGACGGACATGCCGAACCGATGAACTATTACAATGTGCTGAACAAGCCGCAACGTTTCTGGTATCCCTGGAATAATTAAGGGGACCTCCGGAATTCACATACGGCTGCGGAGCAGCAAGGGCACGCAGCGCAGCAGGAAAACATAATATAAGGAATTCCAATGAAGACTTCAGCAGTGATGGCAGCTTGCGCCTGCATGGCTCTCGCGATTTCCGGACGTCCGCTCAACGCGGAGGAGACAGATCTGACGCCGCAGTCGGTGATGCGCGCCAACAGCGACGCCCGCGGCTACGCCTTCGAGGAACCCTATGCCTACGCAGGTCCTATACCTGAGCTGATTGACAACAAGGATGCCACCAATCTCCTTAACCCCACGCCGTACCAGTACCCATGGATCACGGAAGCGTGGTTCCCGTCTGAATCTCCCGTAATGATCAGCCATGTGACTGCACGCACCGGAACCCGCGCCGTGACGCGTTGGACCATGCAGGTCTGGCAGGGCGACGCCGACGGCTCCTGGAAGACCGTCGCTTCCTGTGTCGGCGATGCCAAACCTATCGATGCCTCCTTTGAACCGCTGAAGGTGCGCGGGGTCCGCCTGCTCATCGAGGATTCAAAAGGGAGCGCGTGGGGTGAATTGTCTCTCAATGAATTCCATGTATTCGGCCCGCAGCAGGAGCTTGCCCTCCTCCCGTCCGCGAAATCGGCGCTGCTTCTTTCTACAAAAAGGGAAATGAATATTTTCCCTGCCGGAACCCCGATGGAGGTGACTGCGAAGATTATGAATACCGATGCCGCAAGCGCACATGAGTTCACCATCCAGTCCGAATGGCTGGACTACTATCTTGAACCGGTGGCTCCGTCCGAGACACGGACCGTCAGCCTCAAGGGCGGAACCGCAGCGGACTTCTCTTTTTCCTATGCGCCGCCCGAACAGGGCGCGTTCTTCTGCAGGGTCAGCCTGCGCCTGCGCGGAGCCCTGGCCAACCAGACACTCATCCTATGCGGGAGCAGGGATCCCGATATTTTAAGCCATGTCAAACCGTTCCGCTGCCGTAAACCCCTTGGGGAGGCGTCACCAGAAGCGCTGGTTGGCGAAGGCAGGATATTATGGTCCACGGAAATGTATCACCAGTCGAGCATCCCGCATTTCCTTCCCGGACCCGCGCATTTCCGCGAACTTCGCAAGGCCGGAGGCAACATCATATGCACGATGCCCACCTGGGCCGCCGTCGAACCCCTCCCCGGGGTCTACAACTTCAAGTATTACGATCATTGCCTGCGTCTGGCGGAGGAATATGGGCTCAGAGTCGAATTCGGCCTCTGGAACTACAACTTCGGACGCGAGCATAAGTGGTGGCTGATGGACGAGTATGTCCGTGATGCGGACGGCAAAGTGGGCACAGGCGTCAACCGCATGTTCAGTCTGGCAGGGCCGAAAAACCGCGCCGGCATCCTGCAGACCGTCGAGGTCCTGCTCAAGCGCTACAAGGACAATCCCTGGATCGGGATCTGGCAGTTCAAAATATATGGGCATGTCGACTGGATGTTCCCGGGCGGCTATACTGAATTCGACTACTCCGAACCGTACCGCAGGGAGTTCTGCCGCTGGCTGACGGAGGAGAAGGGGCTCTCCATCGACGCCCTCGCCGCACGACACGGGACCGCCTACAAAAGCTGGGACGAGGTAAAAATAGGAGCCCCGATCTGGTGGGGAGGAGCCCAGGACAAGGACTATTCGGCGTATCTTGAACTGCGTCCGCTCCAGCAGGACAGCTACGATTTCCGCGACTGGATCATGTCCAAGTCCTGCCGGGAAGTCTACGACCTGATCCGCAGGCACGACTCGACGCGCATGATCGGCAACTGGCTCCAGCCATATCTTGCAAGAGGGCAGATCGAACTGACCGACCAGTACATGATCCCCGGCGGCAACAACGGCGGCGAGACGATCGAACTCATACGCCAGTGCCTCGACATGGAGTCACCCGGCAAATGGGCGAGAATAGAACCGTGGGGGCCGATGAATGCCCATTTCGGCAAGCTCAAGGCATTTAACTGGCTGCTTTTCAACTGCGGTTCCGTCCATACAAAACAGGTCAATTATGTCTTTCCCGTCTGGGAGGACAATCCATGCTGGGAGCAGTTCTCGCGCCCGGCGACCAAGCAATTGCTGACAGATCTTTCCGACGCCGCCCGCCCCCGCAGCCGTATTCTCGGCCTGCACTCCTATGCGACCAACCACCGGGAAGGACGCGCCACGCAGAGCTATATCGAGCTTGACCGCTGGTTCCGCATGCTGTCATACAGCAGCTGGATGGTCAAGCCAGGCAACTGGATGCAGTGGCAGCTTTCCGACGGAACTCTCTCCAACCTTGAAGACTACGATCTCATAATCGATGATCATTCACGTGTCATTACCGCGGAAAATGTCGAACGGCTTGCCAGGTGGACGGAAAAAGGAGGCACTCTCGTGATTTTCTCCAATTCGGGCGAAGCTATTCTTGGCGAAACCCGCAAGAGCTGGCCTCTGCTCACAAGACTTGGCTATACCGTGGAAGCGTCGGAAATGGAGAAAATCGGAAAACACAGCAAGTTCCTCTTCGCACCCGGCAATCCCGTATTTACAGATATGAAAACTGAAATTGCCGTCCAGGGCTATCCCGTCCTTAATCCCCCGAAAGGCGCCCAGGTACTTGCCATGATCGATGATAAGCCGGGGGCGATCCTCTGGTCGGTCGGCAAAGGCAGGGTGGTCTTGATAGCCGGCAAGATTGGCGACTACGATCTCGGTGAAATATGGGGCGCGATTGACAAGAAGGACAAGGATGGAAAGGGTGTATTCTATCCGATGCGGAATGAGGCGACCGTCCGCGTTGAAGAGTCCCTGTCGCCCTTTTTAGATGCACTGGTCCGCTGGTCCGGCGTCAAAACCAATCAGCCTTTGAAGTGGGATACCGCAAACAGTGCGCTGCTTGGATATTACAAGAGGGACCGCGATGTCCACTATGTGGTTTTTCTCAACCGTGGCAAGGAGGCAGTTGACCCTGTCTTCTCGCTGGGCGGACTCCCGGAGGGGAATTATGCCCTGCACCGGATCACTGCGGATGAGAATCGTGCGCTCGGCCATAGGACCGCCGCTGAAATCGCAGCCAGGGTTGGCATCGGCGCTCTTGAGCCGGATCGCATGGCAGCCGTCCGGATAGAGTTATTGCCATAGGAAATGCTGCCGGAAAAAACCGGAAGAAGCTTAAATATCATTACATGAGGAGAACATTCCATGTCTGCCAGACAAATGACGTATTTCCTGTTTGCATTCCTTTCCCCGCTTTTCGGGAGCTTGCCCGCAAAGTGCGGTCCTGAACCCGCCGCATCGGCCATAATTAATTATCCGAGTCCGGACAAGGAAACGCTTTCCAGCGATTACACCATCACATCCTGCGGGGAAGACGTTCCTGTCTATGCGCTCCTTAAAGCTGACAGCCCGAAGCCGTTTTATTCATTTGCATATTTCGACTACGACGGAAAAACAGATATCATCGTAAAGATAAGGAGTTCAAAGCCTCTCGGGAACTTGAAGGTGTATCCGAAGAATCTGAATCTGAACTACAAGATAAACGGGTACACGGTCGAGTTTGCCATCTCCAAGGCATGCAAGTTCACGGTTGAACCTGATGGCAGAAACGCTCCGCTTCATGTTTTTATAAATCCATTCGAAAAGGAAACGGTTGACAAGAATGACAGGAAGGTGAAATATTTCGGCCCGGGAATCCATAGACCGGAAGGAGGCAGGATTGTCTTAAACAGTGACGAAACGCTATATGTGGCCGGAGGAGCCATACTCAAAGCCTCCATCTCATGCGTCAATTCATCAAATGTCAGGATATCGGGACGGGGGATTATCGACGGTTCCGACTGGCCGCATGGCAGGGGCCCCAGCCCCCATCTCATGAACGTCAACGGGAAAGACATCACCATTGACGGAGTTATCATCCGTGGTTCATGGAGCTGGACAATTGTGCCGAGATCATGTGATAGAGTGACTATCAGCAATGTCAAAATCCTATGCGGAAGAGTGCACAATGACGACGGCATTGATCCGGTGAACAGCAGGGATATAAACATCACTGATTGTTTTATCAGGACCAGCGATGACGGCATCGCCATAAAGGGATATGACAGGGAGAACGGCCCCTGCGAGAGGATCTCCGTCACAAAATGCCAGTTATACATGGATGGTTCAAGAGCCTTCCTGATAGGCCATGAAAGCGCCGCAGCCGCGATGAGGGACATCACCTACAGCGACATTGATATCATCCATTACGCCTCCTGGATTTTTTTGATTGAGCCCAACAATGAATGTGTAGTCGAGAATATTACGGCAGGCGACATCCGGATAAACGGAATCGTCGCTCCTGGAGATGAAGAAATCCCGTGGGTGATCCCGCACAAGCACAAGTTCTGCCAGATCAGGCCAGGCGGACCGTTTGCCAATATAGACAAATCCGAATTCAAGGGCAGGGCCGCCAACGTCAGAAACGTAGTGTTCAAAAACATCTCCATGGATCTGGATGCCGGCAGGAAAGTTTTTATCGGTCTGAACGGAGTCGATGACAAGCATCTTGTTGGCAACGTCATTTTTGACAATTTCACCGTTAATGGCAAAAAAATTACCATGGACGACCTGACCATAGCCAAATATTATTTCATGGTTGACGGAAAGCAGATCATCAACAATGCGGAAGATGTCAATTATGTACGGAATGTTTCAGTAAAATATTAGCCGATAGGAGGAGCAATGAAAACATATGCGAAATCAGGAAAGCAGTATTCCTGTATGACAGCAGGACAGTATCACGGTGTGACAGGAAAAGAAGAGAAGAATCCGGCTAATATGAAAAAGGCGGAGGACGGATCCGCCAACCCGTTAAGCTGTAAAACCATAGAACAGTTTTGCCGGTTTACCCTGATTGAATTGCTGGTCGTAATCGCGATCATCGCGATTCTCGCATCCATGCTGCTGCCGGCACTGAACAGCGCAAAAGGTGTGGCAAAGCAGATTCTATGTTCAGGCAACCTGAAGCAGATAGGGACTTCGATCACAATGTACGACATGGACTACGGAGTCATGCCCTCTCCGCAGTATGGAAGTCTTCAGTATTGGTGGGGGACGCTCTATCCCTATCTAGCCGGAGGAAATACGACAACGTCCAACTTCCCGAACACTCCCGTTCTACGCTGCGATATCCAAACCCAGAAGCTGATGAGAATATTCCCAGCCGGCGCCGGCTTCTACGCCGGGGCTCCGTCCTATGGCATGAATGCCTACCTTGGCCCCTGTAATGCGTTTGTAAATTATAGCAGATACTTTAGGATTGCACAACTGGAGGCCCCCTCGCAGACAATAGGATTCTCCGAATGCAGCTTCAACGCCCTCAGTGTCTTGACATGCTTCTACGACAATACGCTCTTCATATCGGCCTTCGAGGGGGGCGTTGGAGGGGTCTACAGGTATGGAGTCCACAACGGGAGCAACAACATCGCCTGGATGGACGGTCATGTCGCCTCATGGCATGATGTCGGACTCTTCCGCTATTCCCCTTACAGGATCACGGACAGCAACAACGCCTGGAACCGAGGTCTGAAATGAGGAAATGCGCAATGAAATTTAGCATCCCCATCCTGTCGGGGCTGATCATTCTAATCGCAACGTCGTGCATCACTACACCCCCTCCCGCAGCTTCAGTGATCGCATCATGGGGCGAGGAGGAGAAAAACGTCCAACGCGAGGCCGGAACACAACTGCTCAGGAAGCTCGCGCAGGCAAAGCTCGACGGCGAAAAGATTTTCACAATTCCCAAGGGGGACTACCGGTTCTTCAAGACTTCGGTGAAAGGAGCTCATAAATCCTTCATAACGCTGGATGGATACAGGGACATCGTGATAGACGGCTCTGGCTCGACATTCTGGTTTGAGCATGAGGCATGGGGCTTCCATATTACCGGTAGCTCCAATACGACTATGAAAAATATCATTCTCGACTGGGATCCCCTGCCATATACACAAGGGGTGATTGTCGGAATGAATCCAAAGGAAAAGACTCTTGATGTCAAGATCAGCCCTGGCTATGAGGCCGTCTCCAAACGCTTCGCATCCCTCCCGCCGGAGGGAAACGAGAAGGCAGCATGTGTCAGAGGCTATATTTTTGACGCGAAAAAGGATCTTTTCAAGCCTTGCCAGGAAGGATTTCGGGTTGTCCCCTTCTTTCAGACTCCCAAGATTAATGGAGCCTATCGCATCAAAACCCTCGTCTTCTACAATAAACCACTGGAAAACCTGAATGCAAAAATCGGCGACAGGATTGCTCTTGTCTTGCGTGGCGGCGGAGGAATCCTGATGGAAGGATGCGGAAATATGCTCCTTGAAGACGTCACGCTATATTCCTGCCCTGGCCTTCAATTCGTCGAAGGCGCCTGCAATGAAAGGAACACCTACCGTCGCTGCAAGGTACTGCCTAGGCCGGGGACAGACCGGCTCATGGGCGGCAATGCCGACGGCTTCCACTCGCAGAATTGCGAGAACGGCCCGATCATAGAAAACTGTGAAATAACATCCATCGGCGACGATGCCGTCAACATCCATGGTTTTTACAGGAAAGTCCTAGCGCAAAACTCGCCTAATGAAGTGGTAGTTGAAAACTTCGCCTGGCGCCAGAAACTCAAGGGCAACTGCACTGTCGATTTCTATGAATCGCCGGCAAAAGGATTCGATTTTCTCGGAGAACGCAAAGTATTGGCTTGCCGCTTTGAAAATGGAAAGCACATCCTGACGTTGGACAAGCCGGTGATTGTGGAGAACGATTCCGTCTGCTCCATTGAAGAATACACCGGTCCCGGCGCAATCATAAGGAACTGCCACTGGAAAAACATATACACGAGGGGAATTCTCTTCAAAAGCCACAATGCGGTTATCGAAAACAACGTCATGGAATGGATCGGCTCCTGGGGCATACTCCTGACAACCCAGCCTGGTTTCTGGGGTGAATCTGCCATGCCCCATGGCGTAAAGATCAGGGGAAATATCATCACGGATGTCTTTGGGCAGGCGGCCATAGGTCTAATCGACCCTGCAAAGGACTTCTCAAAGGCCCAGCGAGTGAGAGACATCTCGATCACCAACAACACGATCACGCGCACCGACGGACCAGGGATAATGCTTCGCGGAACCGATGGAGTCCAAATCATCGGGAACTCCATTTCAGGAGATCATACCGACTACTCCGTTGAGTCCGGAGCGGGGGAGTATCTGAGTCAAAAAGACGGTGCGTCGATTGAGGCCGAGGACTCCCGGAACCTGCTGGAGAAGGATAACACCATACCAGGAGCGGACATGAACGGACGGAAAAGGAGTTGCCGATGAGGAAAACCTGGATTGCGATTTTGACATGCGCCGGAGCTGCGGCAATGCTGATATACGGCTGCACGAGTACAAGCGTCAGGCCGGAGAAGGAGGGAGTGAAGGAGGACTCCTCCCCCTACCCTTTCGCAATGCCGCCGACAAAGGTTCTGCGGAGTTCGCAGAAGAAAGTATTCGCCCACTACTTCATTCCGTTCCCTGTCTCCATTGACAATAAAGATCCATCATGCGATTACTACTCCCGCCATTATATGCGTCCCGAAGGCGAGAACAACAAATTCGCCAAGAACGGCGGGTTCATCCGCCAGCGCCCGCTTCCGCGTCCGCCGCGTCCGGAAAAGGAATGGGACCGCCTCGACATGGAGCATGAGATCCGTCTTGCCGTTGATGCGGGACTTGATGGCTTCGCCTGCGACATCCTCGGCACGGGGAACTTTCTCAAGAGGGTTGTCAAGCTGATGGACGCGGCGTCGAAGATCGATCCCGGATTCGCCATCATGATCATGCCTGACATGGAGGCGGAGTTCAAAGGGCATCCCGAGCGCATGGTTCCCGCTGTGATCGAGCTTGCTGCGCATCCCGCTGCGTACCGTCTTCCCGACGGACGTCTCGTACTCGCCCCGTACAACGCCCAGCGGCAGACGCCGGCGTGGTGGAAGGAAAGGATCGCCGAACTTGAAAAGGCTGGAATACGAGTTGCGTTTATGCCATTGTTCCAGGGATGGTGGAAGTTCGCCGCAGACTACGCACCAATCAGCTATGGCTTCTCCGAGTGGGGACGGCGGACTCCCTCGGGCGCCGAGGGGCAGCGTACATGGCCGTCCGAGGCCCACAAGTTTGTCGGCGTCTGGATGATGCCTGTCGCACCGCAGGACGCGCGCCCGAAAGGTCTTGGCTACTGGGAAGCGCATAACAGCCTGGCGTACCGCATGCTTTGGGCTTCTGCGATTGACGGCGGGGCCGACTGGGTGCAGGTCGTCACCTGGAACGACTATTCCGAAGCTTCCGAGATCGCACCATCGAGCTCGACGCAGTACGCCTTCTACGACCTCACCGCCTACTACACCGCATGGTTCAAGACCGGACATCCGCCCAAAGTCACCAGGGACGCCATCCTCTATTTCCATCGTATCCAGGCGATGAGTGCTCCGTTCACTGACAAGCGGCAGGCAAAGCCGTTCAGTTGTGTTGACAAGGATCCGCATGACGAAATTGAGGCGGTTGCATTTCTGACCGCTCCTGCATTGATCGAGATTGAAGTCGCCGGAGAGAAGAAACAGATGAAAGCGGATGCCGGCCTCGTCTCCTGCACCGTTCCTCTCAGGCCTGGACGGCCTCTCTTCCGGATCATCCGTGATGGAGTCGTGTCCGTCGAACTGCAAGACCAGTGGCCCATCGTGTCCGGCAGCCCGTTCCAGGATCCTGTCTACCATGCAGGCGGGAGCAATCGTCCTTTTGTTACAATACCGTCATTCAAGGAGCCGCTGGAGAAAGAAAAGAAATGAGAGGGGAAAACTTTACTTCCATTCCGGGAGAATATGGAGTCAAACTTAAAAAGGAGAGTATGAAAAATATTTTGGTTGCATTGGCGCTTCTTGCGCCGTTGGGAATTTCTGCTGACGAAAACATTGGAGGCCAGGCGAGCATCCTGACCGACGATGTGTCTGTGAACAAGGGACAGGCCAGCGATCTGCTTCAGCCGGTTTCAAAAGGGGCATGGGAGGAGATGAACTGCTTCAGCGGACAGCAGACTGCGGAGATCTGGTTCAACGCCAAGGAGGCTCCGACGATATCGCATGTCGCCTGCGCCCAGTCCTTTGATCTGCTCCAGAAGGGATGCCTGGAATATTGGGATGGCGGACAGTGGCAGAAGCTGGTCGAGCTGCCTGTGTCAATCAACAAGCGCGGACTGGAGTCCGCCTCCACCGACATCAAACTGCAGACGCCTGTCAGCGCACGCGCAGTCAGGATTGTAATGGACAAGATCGCCGACCTTGACCATAGCACATTGAATCTGCGTGGCTGGAATATCCAGGGTGTTCCGGGAAAAGGTGGAATCCTCTATGATCCGTCCGACCTGACCCTGGCCTGCAAAGCCGAGTTCAACACATTTGATCTCCCCGGACCTGCCGTGGTGGAAGTCAAAATCCAGAACAAGTCGGGAGCGGCCTCGAAGTTCAAGGCGGATTTGATCTGGGAGACCTTCTCCGGATATCCGGTGGACGCGCCCGCTGCCGTGGAGCATTTCGAAGTCGGAAAAGACGGCGTCAGGACACTGAGCGCAAAGCTGGCGGTTTCCACGCAGGGCCCGTACCGGCTGACGGTCAAGCTCTACGATGAGGAGCGCGGCGTGCTTGTGGCGGCGAAGCGGATAGTCGTCGGTCTCCGCGACCCGAAGATCTTCGCATCTGGGACAGTGGCACCTCTCGACCAGCCCGGCAGGGAGATCCTTTCGTTCGAGGACCGACTGAAGAGGAACGGCACAATCTGGGGCGCCGACGTCACGCAGGGCATGTCCGGCAGCGGCAGGAAACCAGGCGAGGGACTCTTTAAAAAGCTGAAATCCGCAGGCGGCGAGGAGACCTTCACTGTATTGTCCTATCATGATTTCGAACCGCTTCCAGGGGTCTACAACCTCGCGTATTTCGACCACGTCGTCGGGATGGCGAGGAATTCGGGCATGGGGCTTACTGTCGGCGTATGGTGGTGGGACTTCGGCGGACCGACGCAATGGTGGCTGGCCGATGAGCGTGTTCGCCGCCAGGACAATACAAGCGGCGCCGGCTGGGAATCCCTGTTCAGTGTCTTTTCATCAAAATACCGCCTTCACGCGCGCCGGGCGATGCAGGCGATGGTCGGCCGATACGTCAACACTCCGGAAGTCTGGATCTGGCATCCGCATCCGTACGGAGTCGTCGACCACGACGGACACGGCATTTTCGACTACCATCCCGATGCGCTTGCGGCATTCGCAAAATATCTGGAGGACAAATACAAGACCGTGAATGCCCTCAACGCCGCATACGGATCCTCTTTCAAATCATGGATTGACGTCCCAGTTCCCAGGCCGTTATGGGAGGAGCTGATGAAAAAGAACGACTGGGAGGGGGTCAGCCGTACGCTTGACACCAGACCCCAGTGGATCGACTGGCTCGACTTCTATCATGGCGGACTTCTGGACATGCGCAAGGAGATGATGAAGATAGTCAGGGACATTGACCCGAAACGCGCCTTATGCGGGATGACCGCATCAGGAGGCGTGGGAAGGGCCGATGATGTATACGCTTCCCTGGCTGCCAACAGGGGATTCTACGGTGATACGGGTCTGAACGGTGAGGAAATCATCCGCCGCTTCGTGGGAAAGCAGCGGTACAATCTTCCGCTGCGCTGCGAGGACAGGGACTGCGTGACGCTTGGGCGGCCTCCGTTCGATACGAAGGAAAAGGTTGCCGCCAGGGCAAACTGGGATGCATACCAGAGCTGCGTGCTCGGGCTCGATCATTTCAATTATGTCTTCCCCACGACCGACGACAGCGTCTTCTTCGATCTAGTCTATGCGAATCCCCGCGCCAAGGCGCTGATCAAGGAATCGTGGCGCTCCAAGTTCCAGCCGCGCCCCGTCGCCCTGCTTCACTCCTTCCTGACCGACATCTATGAAGGCAAATACGAGTACGGCGGCATCTCCATCGACCGGTGGTGGCTGATGAACGGCCTCAGCTCGGCCTTCTATCTGCCTGGAAACTACTTCGAGATCTATTCCGATGGATGCCCGATGGAGGGATTCGACTCGATGAAGCTGGTCATCGACGACGGATCAAGGGTATTGCCGGAGGACATGGTCGACCGTCTCGTCAAATACGTGGAAAACGGAGGCAGGCTCGCCATGATCTGCGGTCCGGCCGGCGAACGAAGCATCCCTGCCGGCGAGGAATTCGGCCTCCTGAAACGGCTTGGCTATAAAGCTGTCGACAAGCTTTCCAATATCCATTTCGAACCCGGCCAGCTCGTCTTCGCCAAGGACAACCAGGTGCTCCGCAGGACCGTCAGCATTCCCATCCATTTCTGGCGCGAGCTTGAGGCTCCGAAGGAAGGCGCGCTTGTAGGAAGGATTGGCAAAACTCCCGGCGCCGTCGTATGGCCTTATGGCAAGGGGCAGGTCTTCCTGATAGGAGGGCGTCCCGGCTCCGTCAGCGAGGCCGAAGTGCTTAAGATGTTCTCAATAAAGGACAAAAAGGACGAAGGGACTCTCTGGTCCCTCTGGGGGAACGCCACGCGCGATTGCGCCGGCATCTCGAAGGCCCTGCTCGGCGACCTTGCCGAATGGGCGGGAGTTCCTCTTCTCTTTGAAGCCGACCCTGACTTCTCCTCCGTCATGCGCAACGATTCCGGCAAGATACTGATATACCTTTACAACAGCGGGCCGGACAAGATCCCCGTCGTAAGGCTTTCCCTTCCGGAGGGCCGCTACAAGATTGAAGCGGAGACATTGGAGTCCGCCGTGGAAATTGGCGTGATGGACTCGAAGGCCATTGCCGCACCCGGGATTGCCCTGCCGCTTTTGCCGAAGGACAAATTCATGGCATTGCGGATTGCCCCGTCCAGGTGAATATGCAGCGCGCAGCCGTCCGGAAAAATTTGCATACGCTTAAGACTATAGAAATATGAAATAAAGACACTAATTTAACCGTATAGGAAATTGTATTTATTGGCTCCCCCGCGGGCTTGTCCCGCAGGAGGCAAAGATTGGGAGGCTAAGGGAATGTCCCTTAGCCTCCCAATCTCCCTTTCCTGCCAGGTAAACTGGCAGGGGAAGGTTAAACTGAGAAATCCCGGCAAAGCCGGTTAAGTGTTAAAGTTAGGAAAAATAAAAAAACGAGGCAATCATATGGAAAGCAGAAATACTGTCAAGCCGTTGTACCATAGGTTTTTCACTCTCATTGAACTTTTGGTCGTGATTGCGATCATCGCAATTCTCGCGGCAATGCTGCTGCCGGCCCTGAAGAATGCGAAGGCGATGGCGCAGCGGATCAGCTGCATGTCGAACACCAAGCAGCTTGCCGCCGCCTTCAATTTCTACATCGGCGACTCCGACGGCTTCTATTATCCGGCAGGCAACAAGAAATACGGTGTAGGCATAGACAACAACCATTCCGAACAGATCTGGAACGGCTGGAGCTTCAATCCGGGCGAGTGCAATTTCGGCGCACTCTACGATTATGTCGGCAGGAAGCTCGACGTATATTACTGCCCGGGCGCGACCTATCCCAACACGACGTGGTACAATCTCACCCCTGAAAGATACAAGCCCATGTTCCGCGACACGACCGGAACAGTCCGATACACCCTGACAAGCTATGCCACCTGCATATACCCCCTGCGCAGGCTTGACCTTGCCGGCACCCCAAAGTACAAGGTCACATCCCTCGGCTTCAATCTCGCCCTGTGCGTCGATGTCATGCAGAAAGGCTATCTCTCCCCCATGATTGGTTCGGACAATCCGATTGTCTGCCATGACAGGGCAGGATTCAACGTGTCCAACCTGGATGGTTCGGCAAGATGGTGGGCGGTCAAGGAATTTTCCGCAAGCGCCCTTGACGAGAACAATACTTTTTCGGACGGCAACAACCACACCGGCTGCGTGGATTTCTGGTCGCTCATATCCGGAACGAGACTGCCGTACTGAAACAGGGGAAATTGCAATATGACACCCTCTGCGAGGGTTGAATGTAAAAAGGCAGCTCGCTTCATTTTATATAGCCTCCGCAGGAGGTGCAATCCTGTAGCCCAAGGGCGTAAGCCTTGGGAGATATGGATCATATAAAAGACAACAAGCCCCCGCAGGGCGGCGATACTTAAGGTGGAGGCATTCAGGCTGAACCCTATACGCATATTTGTAAGCGTTAAGCTGGGCGTATCAGCCTTATTTAATGCAATTAAGTATGGCTCTTTCGCCGAAAGAGCCTCGAGCCACTTTCGGCGAAAGTGGCATACTTTAACAAAACATGCGTATAGTAGACAGGGCTGAAGCCCGTCCCTACGTTTAAGGCAAGTTTCAGGAGAGAGGATACAGAATAGGATTTACTCCATGTGCGAATTTTGCAATTCGCAGAAGATGAAGTCGAATATCGAATGATAAATATTCATAAACTCGGAGGTATGCTTATGGTAAAAAACAAATTGTGGATTCTTCTTTTCTCTTTCCTGGTATTTTCAACGGTCCAGGCCGCAGAGCCTCTTGTCTCATGGGATTGTGCCGCGCCTGCCGGGATCCAGGCCGGGGAGAAGCTTGATCTGCGTGAATTGAACATCATGGGGACGGGCTCGGACAAGAGCCTCCTGCCCCTCAGGATTCTACCGCCTGCCGACCTCAGCAGGGCGGATGCATGCACCGTGTTCTGGCGGCCGGCCGCCGATGGTTCGGCGGCAGTCTGCCTCGCTCCGGAAATAGCCACGAGCATCTACCCTGCGGCGCAGAGGGCGGCGGTCATCCAGTGCGGAAGCCCTTTCGGGGCGGCCCGCCAGTTCAATAAGATTTCCATCCTCCTGAAATTCAAGCTCAACGACGAGATGAGCTGGGGCGGGGGCGGGATCCAGCCGGTGGAGATCAACGGCATCCTTGCGAGCATCGGCCCCGGGCTCACACTTAAGATATCCAGCCGCGGCGGGGCGGGAAAGAACAGGAGGATTCCATATCTTGAACTTAAAAATGCCAATGGCGCATCAGCGGTTTATTCGGCTGAATCCATCGATGAAGTCAAAATCGGGCAATGGTGTTCTTTCGCAATGGTGTGGGATGGAACAGCCGTCGGCGAAGATGGCAGCCCGTCCCCGAATGTCAGATTCATGATGGACGGCGCGGAATTCCTCTGCGGGCGGAAAGCCGGAGCCCCTGCACAAGTCACGCAGATCGATACGAAAGGGCCAATCGTGATCGGCGGCGACCGGGGCTGGTGCAGCGCTCCGATCGATCTTGGATACTTCGCGGTCTACGACGAGGATCTCTCCAACGAGGACGTATTGGCATCCCAGGCGTTTTCACCGGCTGCGCCAGGCGCTGGAAAGGCCGGAAGGCCCATTCCCGCCGATCCTGCTTTCTCCCCTGGGACATTCATTCCGCTGGCGGTGGCCAATGAGGCATCCTCGTGGACGGGCAGCGCACCGGGCTGCACGGTTTCAAACTCATCCGGCAAGGTGCTCTCCGTGAACTTCACATCGGAAGCGCTTGGAAAGGAATCGAGGATTCTCCTGGAAAAGCCATTGAACCTTGACGGCGCCGAATCGATAAATTTCTGGGCCTGCCTTCCGGTCGATTCGGTTGATTATGGCCTGATCGTGAAATTGATCGCAGGAACCGCCGATGGAAAGGAAATTCTGCTTGGAGGCACGCATTTTGTCAGCACGCACATCTGCCCGGGGAATTCCAGGAAGTGCGGTTTATGGATGTACTTCCATGTGTTCCCGCCGAAAGGGAAGGGAATTTCCACCTTCAACGGGTTGAGCATCAAATACGAGTCATACGGACGGACGAACGGGCCAAAGACAGCCAGGCTGCTTTTCAAGGATTTCGGATTGGACAGGATCAACTACCGCGGCGTACCCCTGTATTATGTGGTCAGCAACTACCGCGATAACTTTTCCATGACAAGTTTCAATGGCGCGGGCGGACGCGCCATCACAAACCTCGACAGCGGAAAGGATTTCCCGTTCGTGAACCTCGACAACCTCGTGGATCAGGCGAAGGTCAGGCGCCCCAGGCTTCTGAACCTCTGCGTCTATGCCTACGACGATCAGGACCGGCTTGTCCATCACATGCAATATGGAAAGCTTAAGGCGGCTGAGGCGTCCGATTTCCTCCAGAAAATAGAGCTCCCCTTTAAAGCGCCGGGCACCTACCGGATCAAGGGCAAGAGCTACAACTCCGAAACAGGCGAGTATTTCACCACAGACTGGGTACGCCTGACCATTGTCCGCGGCAAGGGGAGCACAGCTGACCTGCGGAAGGTGGATTCCCCCGGAATCCTCGACATCAACCAGGACAAGCCGTTCGGCAGGCTTGAGAAAACCGACAATCTTGAAATCGCATTCGACATCAAGTCCCGCGAGGAAAACGAACTGCCTTTTCCGCTGGAATTGAAATATGCCGTGATTCCGTATGTAGTGTCTCCCCTGTGGCGGGAGCCGTTCAGGAAGGTCGAACTGGACAGGACACTTGCAGTAGAGAAGGCAGGCAGGATCTTCGTACCATATGAAAAGAAACGCGATGTCGAGCTTGTCATCGCGGAACTCTGGAAGGACGGGAAGAAGATCGACAGGGAGGAACGCGCCATCGGCGTGAGCAATGGAATCGATGCGACACCCGGAATGACGGCTAAGATTCCCGACATGAAGGGAATTGGAGGAGCGGACAGGATATGGATGAACAGCCAGATGCATGCGCTTGAGGAATTCTGCGGGTCGCAGTCGCTGGAGTACGTTGAGAAGAACATCGATGAAATCAGGAGGATCACTCCGAATATCGGATTCAACCCCGAGCTAACCCGCTACGAGCCCATCCCCGGAGTCTACGACTGGGACCATTTGAAGTCCTTCCTTGACGTGGCGGCGGCGCACGACTGCAGGTTTGTCCTGTATCTTTCCCAGAAATGGCCGTTCGACTGGGCATCTGACGAGCTGTACATGGATTCCAACGGCAGGGTCCACAACACCGGCATAGTCTGGGGTTATCTGGTAGGCGGGCACAACTATGCGACGGGATTGAAGTCGCCTGGCCTCATCGGGGAATTCAACCGCCAGCTGGCACGCAAGTTCATCAACCATCCCGGATTCGGCGCCTTCTATTTTGAAAACGAGCATATGGTCTCAGACGGTTCAACTTCCCTGCCTTCATCGAATGATGCCGGCAACAAGCTGCTCTTCCGGAAATTCCTCAGTGGAAAATACAAGGACATCGCCTCCCTCAACAAAATCTACGGAACTGCCTATGACTCGTTTGACGTCGTCCAGATTCCAAATGACAACATCGTCAGGTTTCCAAGGCGGATCATGCGGGCGGACCTCCAGCAATACAAGCTTGCCGCCGCTGAAGACTTCGTCCTGGGATCACAGTTCAACGTCGTACGCAAGGAGGATCCGGTGCGCCCGATCCTCGTGTACCACATAGGCATGACGCATCCCGCGTCGGAGGCCTTCTACAGGAGCATCGCGGAGAATGGAGGCATGATGACGAACGGAGGAGTCCATTCCACCTTCGACCATGATACGTTGAGGGAGTCATACGTATCGGTTCCCGGCCTCCTTGAAAGGATGGAACCGCACGACATGTGGAACTACGAACCAATGCAGAACGGATTCGACGAGATGATTTTCGGCATGCTTGCAATGGGCGGACGCGGCATCAATTTCCATATATTCCTTCCGACGGCGGATCGGGGGCATCCATTCAGCTATGACAAATACAGGGAGCCTGGCAAAAATGGTTATTATAAGATTCTCGAAAAATGGAATGCCCTGAAGGAACTGCGTGAAACCGAGAAGCTGCACGATCCAGTCGGCATCATGAATTTACGCCACGCGTACAACTACATCGGCGGAGCATGGTCCCAGGGTATCCGGCCGCTCATGTCATCGCTGTATGTCGCCGGCCATTACGAGGTCAAGATCAACCATCCCGGCGGCAATCTGAAATATCTTGACGATTCAAAAGTGCTGTTCCTCACGGGGGAGCTGATCGACAAGGGTGAGCTTGACTTCATAAAAGCCTCGCTCAAAAAAGGCAGGAGGATTGTACTTGAATCGACTTCCGCAAGACAGAGCTTCGAGGCGCCGGACGAGGACAGGAAACACTACCTGCTTGAGATGCTGGGAGTTGATCCCTTGTCCGACGGGGCACGGATTCCGGAAATAAAATACGGGCATGACCTCTACAGGATTTCCGGCGGCGGCGAAGTCCTCCTTTTCAGATCTCCGTTGAATGGCGGCCAATGGAATGGCATCATTCCGGCCATCATGGCCTGGGCGGGGATCGGGGAGAAGATGGTGGACTGCGATGATCCGTTCATGCAGATGCATGTCCTCAAGGGGAATGATTCAACCTATTATATAGCCACGACGCACCGCGGATACGATCCCAACGCCTATGACGGCCCGAAGGAATGGAACGGCAAAATCAGATTTCTAAAACCGCTTCCCGAGGGGAAATACAAGGTGGACGAAATCTGGGGGGCGAACGAGGAAAACATCGGCGTCATGACTCCTGCGGAACTCGCAGAAGGCTTCGATGCCGGGAAATATACCGAACTCCAGATGAAGATATTCAGGTTAGGAGCCGTAAAGAAATAACTTGGGGATTTGACGGGAAATACAGGCGGTAAATATTCACTGAACTATGTTCGTTCAGTGAATATTTACTTCTTGTCCGTCTTGTACGATCTGAATTCAGACGGGCTGATTTTCTTTGTCTTTTTGAAGGCGCGGCTGAAATACAGCGGATCCTTGTATCCGCATATCTGTGAAATGCGCGACAAGGGGAGATTGCTTTGAAGAAGCAGGTTCGCCGCCCTGGAAATCCTCATATGGTGCAGATAATCGTGCGGCGCATGTCCGGTGCGCTTCCTGAAAGCCCTGTGAAAATATCCAACGCTGATATTGAGCTCCCTTGCGATGTCGGATATGGAAAGCTCCTCCCCGAAACGGTCGTTTATCATGATAATGGCCTTGTCGACGACATCCAGTTCGTCATTGTCCTCCCGGTTGTTCCTGCACCTTATGTAATACCCTATGAACGAAAGCAGCGCTCCGTCGAGGTCTGCTCCAATCCTGGAGCGTCCCTTCTGGGCCATAAGCCAGATTTCCCTTGACTTCTCAATAAGGTTTTCCGAATGTGCGAATGTGGCGTTCGTGAACGGCTCCTTGTCCAAGGCGTTTCCAGTAAAGGCAATCCAGATGGTCTCTGGATTTTCTTGGGACTCCTCCCTGTGCTTCATCAAAGGGGGCAGGAGGCAGACCGAACCTTCCGACAATACGTGCTTTTTATCGCCGCATAAGAATGTCATTTTCCCGCTCAGCACGCAGGTGAATTCCCAGAAATCATGGTGTGTCATGTCCGGATTGCTTCTGGGTCCCTTGTACCGGGAGATATAGAGGGGGGACGAGGATGAATATCTTTCAGGATTGCCCCCGCCCCACAGGCTGTCTGAAAGAAAGTCAATATACGGATTTTTTGGGGACAAACCCCTTGTCATTTTTTTAATCATAATCTAAAGGTCACATTATTCCATGCATGAGGTCACAATATTCCATATATCAGCCCGCATGTCAAGTGTATATTTCCAGAAAACAAATATTGGAAATATTGAACATATGAACAAGCACAAAGAAGAATACTTACACACGAAACCAAAGTCGGAATCCTGTCCGCCGCAGACGAACGGCCATGGGAAAAAGCCCGCAGATTGTCCTGCCTCCATCCCGGAACCGGATCAGGCAAGGCTGAATTTGCTAGGATCCGGCAAATATCTCCAGGCGGTCATGGACAACATCAGGGAGCACATCAACTTGATTGCGCCTGACGGCACGATACTGTGGCACAACTCCGGCCTCAATGAACCCCACTCCATCCCCCAGGGGTCGAAGTGCTGGAAGCTTTTTGAAAGGCGGAATGAAAGGTGCAGCCACTGTGTTCATCCGGCAATTCTCTCCGATGGGAAACCCAGGGATTATGAAGCGCAGACCCCGACGGACGGAGGGGCTCCGCTCGAATGGTGGGTCAGGGCCGTCCCCATGCGCGACGACAGGGGTGAAATATATGCGATACTCGAGACAGCCATAGACATCACCGAAAAGAAAAGACTCGAAAGGGAGCGTCGGGAGATGGAATCAAACATGCAGCAGGTGCAGAAACTGGAGAGCCTCGGCATTCTCGCCGGAGGGATGGCGCATGATTTCAACAACATGATCACCGCCATCAACGGGCATTCGGAAATGCTGCTGAACAAAGTCCCGCCGTCGGATCCGATCTACCAGTCGATCCTGGATATCTGGAAGGCCGGACAATGCTCGGCGGATATGACCCGGCAGCTTCTCGCATTTGCACGCAGGCAGCCGGTCTCACCGAAAGTCCTGGACATAAATGACAACATGGAAAAAATGCTGCAGCTCCTGCGCAGACCTCTCGGAAAAAATATTGAGATAGTCTGGAACCCGGACAAGAATGTCTGCCCTGTCAGAATCGACCCGTCCCAGATTGATCAGATCATAACAAACCTCCTTCTCAACGCCCGCGATGCGATTGCCGGGACCGGGCAGGTGACAATCGAAACCTTCAATTCGGATTTGGATCAGGCCTACTGCGATTCACATGCCGGTTCCATTCCCGGGAAGTATGCCACGCTGGCCGTCAAGGACAACGGCTGCGGCATGGACAAGGAAACTATGAAACATATTTTCGAACCGTTTTTCACCACCAAGGAAACCGGAAAGGGGACAGGTCTCGGACTTGCCACCGTATTCGGCATCGTGAAGCAGAACAACGGCTTCATCGACATATGCAGTGAACCGGGAAAGGGCTCGACGTTCAAAATCCATCTGCCCGTGCATGAACCTAAGGATGAAATGACCGGACACGCATCTGAAATGAGAAGCATTCCCGCCGGCAATGAAACTGTCCTGATGGTCGAGGACAACGAATCCCTGCTCCATCTCTTCAAAAGACAGATCGGGAACCTGGGCTACAACGTGCTGCCTGCAGTCAATCCGATCCGGGCAATTGAACTGGCGGACGAATACAATGGGGAAATTCATCTGCTGATGACCGATATGATAATGCCGAAAATGAACGGACATGAGCTCAGGGACAGGATCAGGACCATTCGCCCTGACATCAGATGCCTGTTCATGTCCGGATACGCAGCCGATGTAATCCCGCATGACGGCTACTCCGGCGGGGACGTTCATTTTATCCAGAAACCATTCTCCGAAAAGGAAATGTCGAAAAAAATCCGGGAGGTCCTGCCCCCGAAGGCAGTTCCACCTGCACCGCCGGAGTCTTCCCAGACGACTTGAAGGTACGGATTAAGTAAACTATGTCGTTTACTTAATCCGTACTAAAAATAAAATCCTGCTTGTCAGAGGTCAGAAGGTCATGCTCGACAGGGAGCTTGCGCTGCTCCATGGAGTCACAACTGGAAACCTGAACAAGGCCGTCTCCAGGAATCTTGATCTCTTCCCATGAGGAAAGTAATGGCTCAGTCTTTACGGGGTCGGTCCCAGGACTTCTTCCCGAGGCACGAGGGAAAAGTACGGAACTGACCCCGCGTTCTTGTAAAGACTGAGCCATTACTGAGGAAATCAAATCTTTTAAATATAATGGAAAGAGGTATTGACAGGATCTGCTTCTCATGTTATAATGCCTTATATGAGTTATAAGCATAAGGCAGCATAACTAAACGAGGACATATGACAACAATCAAGCTGCAGGCGACTGAAGCCCTTTATCAGCAGGTATGCTCATATTTCGAAAAGCAGATCTGCGGGGGAAAGTTGAAGGCCGGCGACAGGATCCCCGCGACCACCCAGCTCTCAAAACAGTTCAACGTGACCCCTGACACCATCCAGAAGAGCCTCAAGCTGCTGATGGAGCGGGGGCTGATCGACCGCAAGCCTGGACGGGGGACCTACGTCAGAAAGGGATTTTCCAGCCGGACGATAGGGATGGTTTTCGGCAAGGAAATCTTCTCCGACCTGAATGTCATCGCCTACGGCGCCCTGCTCCGTGAACTGACGGTGCAATGTGAAAAGGAGGACTGGCGCCTCCGCCTGTTCATTACCGAACGGAATGCCGGCTACGACAGCGCCTTCTATGACCTGAAATCACAGGTGGAAGCCGGAAACATCCGTGGCATCATAACGTTCTGTTCCAATGATCTGATAAACGACTGGCTTGAGAAGGAATGTCCGGCGCCATCGATTCATTCCGTGGTTGACATGGATATCGAAGACATGATCAGGCAGGGACTGGACTATCTTTTTGCCGCCGGTTATCGGAAGCCTCTGATCCTCTGGATGATCAACAGCGCATGGAGTAAGAACGCCTATCTGGCAGCATCAGCTGAAGCTTGCCGGAGATATCGTGTTCCGGAGAAAAATATAATCCTGACCGAAGGAAAGCCGGATTTCGGATGTGGGTATGATGCGGTGAAAAGAGCCTGGAAGCAGAGCAGCCGCCCCGATTCGATCCTGTCGACCAACGATGCGATGCTCCGCGGGGCGCTCTATGCCCTGCTGGAACTCGGCATTAAAATCCCGCAGGAGGCAGGAGTGATCACGCATGCCAACCGCGGCATCGAGATTTTCTGCCATGTGCCGTTGACCCGGCTGGAATTCGACCCGGCTGATTTTGCGAATGAATCTATCAGGCTCCTCTCGTCGCTGATCGACGGCAGGAAACATACGCCCAGGGTATTCAAGGCCAGGCTGGTTCCCGGCCGATCCTGCGGCGAACCCGTGACCACCAGGAAGAAACCGATCATTGTCCGGAATTCCGCCGAATCTTGAAATATAAATTCAGTGTCATCCCTCAGGATGACGGATGGATGGATTGCTGGATGAATGGATTATTGGGTTTGAATTCAAGAAAAGGAGACAAAGCAATGAAGGAAACCGGCTTTAAAAACCCTGGACTATTGCGAAATCCGCAATCTGGAATCCTCAGTTCTCCGTCTGTCGCCTGTCGTCTGAAATCTGTCATCCGGCCCACCTTCACATTGATCGAACTTCTCATCGTAATCGCGATAATCGCGATTCTCGCGGCAATGCTGCTGCCGGCGTTGAAACAGGCGAAGAACACCGCCATGAAGTCTTCGTGCGCATCAGTCCACAAGCAGCTCATGCTGGCCACGTTCTCCTATGCCGATGATTTCCAGGGATGGATCCCCGCCTGCCAACTCCAGGACTTAAAGCCCCTATGGGTAATGTATCCTTCGCTGGGATATCTGCCGGCGACATCAGGCACCTATGCAGCTGTCTGCCCATCATCCCAGCTCAAGCCTACGGGCTGGTTTGACAACGTTACGATCGGGTGCAATTATCATTTTACACGCCAGAATGGCGTGCCGCGCCAGTACAGGATTCACGCAATCCGCCGTGCCGACATGCGCGGATTCTGGGCATGCACCCGTGGCTGGAACGACTCTGGAATACATGGCGGCCCCACATGGTATGTAAGGGAACACCTGGGATACTGGCACAATGGCACGGCAAACATCGGCTATATGGACGGACACGTCGGCGATGTCCGTCAAGATGCCCTTTCGATATATGGAACTGCGCTTTACTGGGCAGATCCGTTTTTCCTGCCATGGGTGCCGTAAGATGATCGGAACGAAATCATAGTCATCCCACAACAGGATGTTAAATGAAGGAATCACGATGAAACAGGAATCTTGGCTGGAGGCTGACCTCTATTGGTTTCAGCAGAAAAATCCGCAGACCAGCGCCTCTGAACTCTTCGAACGGCTTCGGCCGCTGTGGGCTCGGGAGCCCGCAAAGGACTGATCCTATGCGTAGGATGGACGGCAGGAGATTCTTTATTAGCAGACAGGTTTGGAAAGGGTTGGGGTGCGGGGAAGGGAATAACCTTTCCTTAAAAGGTTTTCACCTCCCCTCATTCGGAGTTTTGAAATCAGCTCAATAAAACGTGTTGAAAGGAGTGTGTGCCGATGAGTTGCATGATAACGAGAGGTTTTCCGTTCCTGAAATTCTGCTGCGGCAGCGCTTTGCTTCTTGCGGCATCCTCGATTCCTCTGACGGCCGCTGGCGATGAGGATATCTCGCCTGTCCCCCTGGTTGAATGGGTTGCCTCCGCCTCGTCGGGATTGAGGACGGGCGATAAGATCGATGTCCAGAATCAGACCCTGCCAGCCGCAGGGAGTGAGAAGCAATGGGCCGTCCTCCGCTTCTTGCCTCCGGGAAATCCGGCATGGGCGGCAGACTGCGCAGTCTACTGGTCCCAGGAGACGGATGCGCGCCCCTTCATTTGTCTCGGCTCGGCCATCGCCCCCGGCATCTGGCCTGCCGCCGCACGTTCAGCAGTCATTCAATGCGGGGATAAGTTGAGTTCGCCAAGGGAGGCGTCAAAACTGACACTCCTGATGAAATTCCGTCTTAATGACGAAATGTGCCGGGGCGGGCCGTCTCCGGGATGCGAGATGGATGGAACCCTGCTCTCATTGCCTCCATCTTTCACGTTGGCCATTCATGGCCGTGGAGCTACCGGAAAAAATCTCCGCCTGCCCTACTTGTATGTGAAAAAACTCAACGTCAGCTACGTACCCATCACTGACACGGAAATTGAAATCGGAAAGTTGACATCCCTTGCAGTTTCGTGGGATGCCTCCGACAAGGAACATCCCGTCCGCTTCCATTTGAACGGAAAGGAACTGCCTGTCAAAGGATCTGCTCCGGCCATTCCATCGGAATTCAAGTGCGAAATAACAGGTCCCCCCGTGGTTGGAGGCGACCGGGCCTGGGGAAATGCCCCTATTGATCTTGAGCGTTTCGCCATCTATGGCCAGACACTGGACGCCACGCAGATTGAAAAATTCATGGACAAGAAGGATGTCTTGATCCAGCCCCAGGCCGCCATGACGCGTCCACCTGAATACAGCATGCTGCCTGACTTGAACACCGCTGCGGCATGGATTTCCAGCGGATCCGGTCCGGTGATCAGCGAGGCCAACGGACAGATCCTGCAACTGTCGTTCGGCGACACGGCGATCGGAACAAGCGATCTGCTGCTAAAACAACCCATTCCGGTCGGAGATGCCACTTCGATCAACTTCTGGCAATGCCTGCCCAACTGCAACGGACCGGATCGATGCATTGAAGCAAGCGCCATTTTCTCAAAATCACCGGAAAGCGGCAAACCAGCCGAAGAGGTCATCGGGGAGACTGTGGCCGGTGGATGGGCAAGCCATATCGGCCCGCCTAACACGCGTGCCGCAGGCCTTTGGAAGTATGCCCGTGCCAATGTGCCGATTGGAAAAGGGGTCACCCACTTCCGGGGATTCCGCTGCCGATTCCAGGTCGCTGCCAATCAGAATGCGCCGGGCATACTGCTGCTGAAGGATTTCGGCCTTGAACGAATAGACTACCGCAGGAGCCGCCTGTACTACGTGCTCGGCAACTGCCGGGACAATTTAGGAGGAGCGAGGGCCTTGACCGAACTCAGCGGCGGCAGTGAACATCCCTTTATTCTGCTCGACAATGTGGTCGACCAGGCAAAGGCGGGAAGGCCGCCGGTTCTCGATCTGATGATCTCGGTCTTCGACGAAGAGAACCGACTGGTTTTCGCGAAGCGCCTGAGCCGCCTGAAGGCAAAAGACGCCGCCGACTTTTTCCAGAAGATTGAAATCCCCCTCCTCGCCCCAGGCACATACCGCATCAAGGGCAAATCCTATAATTCCGAAACAGGCGGATACTTCACCACGGACTGGGTAAAGCTCATCATAATCCGCGGGAATGGCGACATGAAAAAGATTCCTGTCGTGAAATCGCAGAATTTGTTGGACATCAATCCGGACAGGCCGTTCGGACGTCTGGAGAAATCAGATCCTCTCGAAATTGAGTTTCACGTCCAGTCCGCGGATGGAAATCAACTGCCCGCCAACTGCGAATTGCGCTATGACGTCATTCCCTATTCCGAGTGGATTCCCGGCACAATCCCAGTGCGTCCGGTCAAACTCGGCCAAAAGCTGGCTGTCACCGGGTCTGGAATCATTAAGATTCCTTATGCTCCGAAACATTCGGTGGAACTGGTGGTGGCAGAACTCTGGGCAGGTGGGAAACGGATCGACCGAGAGGAACTCCCCATCGGCGTCCGCAACGAACTTGAGCGTCGCGAAGCACCGGGGTTTTTCAGCAGGCTGGCGGATGCGCTGTCCTTGTCCAAGCCGGATGCCACTGCGGCAAAAGTGAAAATTCCAACGCTTAAGGATATCACAGCCGACAGCAACGCATGGATGAACAGCCAGACACACGAACTCCGTCTGGATGATGCGGCCAAGTATTACCGCGACAACTGTCCTGAATTGAAGAAGCTCTCGCCATTTGTAGGCTTCCGTCCTGATTTGGGCAGGCTCCAGCCCATTCCCGGTGTCTACGACTGGGACGCGCTCCAGGAAATCTTTGATGCCGCCGCCGCCGAGGGGTGCCGGGTGATCCCATACCTCGCGGAGAAATGGCCGACCGACTGGATGCCGGTCGAATTCTTCCTGGATGCGGACGGAACAGCCCACCGCAGCGGGACGATGTGGGGTTACATGGTCGGACGCCACAACTATGCGTCGGGCCGCTACGCCCCCGAAATGATCCGCAAGTTCAACCAGCAGCTGGCCCGCCGGTTTATCGACCACCCCGGGTTTGGCGCCTATTATTTTGAAAACGAGCACATTGACACATTGTCACTCCCGACTTCGACAGATCCTGGAAACCGTGCGCGCTTCTCACGTTTTCTCCAGGAAAAATACCGGAAGATCGGAGAGCTCAACCGCATGTACGGCACGCATTACGGCTCGTTCGAGGAAGTCGGAATCCCAACCGGCAACGCAGCACTGTTCCCGAAAAAGCTGATGCAAGCGGATCTTGAAACATATGAAAAGTCGCGTATCGAGGAGTTTGTCCTCCAGGATCAGTTTGACGCGGTACGCTCGGAAGACCCGATCCGCCCAATAATCGTCTACAACGTAGGCACAGCGTCCGCCCCGTTCTTCAAGCACATTGCCGAAAACGGAGGAATGATGGCCAACGGAGGCGTCCACTCGCTGATCGACGGAACATGGGCCCGCGAGGCCTACAACGCAGTTCCGGGTCTCATGGAGCGCATGGAGCCGCACGGCATGTGGCATTACGAGCCCATGCCAAACGGCTACGACGAGATGATCTTCGGCATGCTGTCCATGGGCGGACGAGGACTCGCCTTCCATTTCTTCCTGCCGGCCACCAAATTCAATTTCAGCGAATTCCGCTCGCCGTCACACCTGACGTACGGGGGGAAGACCGGGTATTTCCGAATTGACGAGACGATGGACGCCATCAGGGAGCTGCGCCCTGCCGAAAAGCTCCACGACCCCGTGGGCATAATGAGCCTCCGCCATGAAAAAAGATACCTCAAGGGGCATTATGGAGAATGGATGCGCCCGATCATGGGAACATTGCATGTTTCCCACCACTACGAACCGCTTATTTATCATCCCGGCGGTGATCTCGCCTACTTGGACACAGCCCGGCTGATATTTCTGACCGACGAGGTGATTGACCGGAAAGAGGCGGATTATTTGAAGGAGTTCACCGCCCGCGGCGGGTATCTGGTCATGACCCCTGCAAATGGACGCTATGATGTTGACAATCCCGATGATTCGCAGCGGCACTTTCTACTGGAAACTCTCGGAATAGACGCTCTGTCAGACGGTGCGAAAATAGATGGCCTGAAGATTCCCCACGACGTGTACAAGGCCGGGAAAGGAAACGTCCTGCTTCTGCGGGATTCCAAATGGGGAGAGGTGATTCCTCTTGTCCTGCGCCTGGCCGCAGTTCCAGGCCCGATTGCCGACAGTGATGACAAATACATGCAAATGCATACCCTCCAGAATGGCAATACATATTACTTGGCCACAACACACCGTGGATTTGATCCCAACGCCTATGACGGCCCGAAGGAATGGAACGGCAAAATCCGCTGCAACATTCCTCTTCCGGAAGGGAAGTACCGCGTAACTGACATTTGGAACAAGAAGGAGATCGGCGTCATGACTCCTGCGGAACTCGCAAAAGGTTTTGACGCCGGAAAATATACCGAGCTCGAAATGAAGATATTCAGATTGATGCCGGTGAAGTGATTGGAACTAATTCTAAGTCGCAAGCAAAGATCACGGCAACAGAGTGCCGTGGCTACAACAAATCCAAGCTGTAGCCGCGTCACTCTGCTGACG
>JBAQUG010000157.1:0-11106 GCA_049297395.1 Victivallales bacterium
TCATAAGGATTACCCCCACCAGGAGAAGTTCAACAAGAGTGAATTTCATGAATCTCGTCATTTTGAATCTCCCGTTTTCGTATCAGGATTTATCTGGATTTTATCCACTTTGAAAACCAGGAATTCCTTGTTTATGAAAAAGAGGTAGAATATTATTCTTCCATTCGGTTCAGGCGAAGAGCATGAGACCTTGACAAGCGGTTCGCTGCCGAGCTTCTTATCGTCCTTTATGGCTTCAAGTACCTGTGATCTTCCGCCATTGATCTCCCTGTAGATCCTCTCTGAGTTCTTTTTCCAGGGGCCGGGTATCCCTGGTTTCATATGCGAGTCCAGGCTGATGTTGCCTTTTAAAAGCAGTCCTGAGACATATTCCCTGGCCTTGTCCAAATCCACTTTCTCCATCACAGGCTTTATCCATATGTTTTTATTGGACTCGCGTTGGAATTGAATATACTGATATATCAGTATAATTGCAAAAGCCGCAATGATTGCACTGAGGAGGACTATGAAAAGTCTTGAATGGTCCGTGTGTGTTTTCTTAAGATCATTCTCGATTTTTTTTCTTGTATCGATGGCAATGCTGGTGAAGCCGGTCTTCTCGGTGTCAGAAATCAGTTTGTCCTGTTCCTTCTTCTTCCTGGCTGCATCCTGGACAATCTTGTCTATTTCTTTTGATATATTGCTCATAAAGTTTTTTAAAGCGATTTATAATATGGACTTGATGTCAATATACGAATATACAGGGAGAAAGGGGTGAAATCCAGTATCTGTTGTATTTCTTGAACTCAACCCCACTAATCCAAAAATCCATTAATCCGTCATCCTGCGGGATGACACTGATTCCATATCCTGTTTCAACAAGCTGAAGATGAATACTCTTTCGCCCATGTCCTGCGGGAGGTTGAAAGTTCCGGTGCAGTTCCATTTCACTGCGTGTGTGACCGTGAGTTTGCGGATTTCACCGAGTTCGGTCTCTGCCTGGCGCGGGGTCTTGTAGAATATGTATCTGCCGCCATTCCTGAGCATGCCGCGTGCTTCGGAATAGATGTCGGTGGATGTGGAGACGGCCCTGGCGGTGATGATGTCGAATTTGAGCTTCCATTCCCTTCTTGCGGCCATTTCACGCGCCCTTACTGTGATGACGGAAAGGTTCTTCAGTTCCAGAAGATCGGATGCGCGCCTCATGAAATCTGTCTTCTTGTGCGAGGAATCGACGGCTGTGATGTGCAGGTTAGGAAAGGCGCATGCCAGCACGATCGAGGGGAATCCTGCGCCAGAGCCTATGTCCGCGACCTTCAAATGTGCGGTTGCGGTTTCCGGAAAATATCTGGCAAGATAGAGGATGTCTATCACATGCTTGATCCAGAATTCATCAAGTGTCCTTATCCTGGTGAGGTTGTATTTTTCATTTTCCTCGGACAGATAGCCGTAGAATTTCATCATCGATGATTCAAACGCCGGATAATTTGCGATCTTGAAGGATTGCAGGATTTCGCTCAGTTCAGGAGATAGATTCGGATCCATGTGAACCCCGTTTTTTTGTTTTTACGGTTCAATGCTTTAAACGTATATGAAATCCGAAAATCGAAGCGCGAAATCCGAAGTTTAAAAATCGCAAGCATTTGAATTTCATCTCTTATTGTTTCGAATTTCGACATTCGGATTTCGATATTGGCTGTTTTTCATTTATGCGCCAGATGTATCAGTCCGTAGGTGATATAGGAGGCTGCATATATGAACGTTATGGCGGAGATGGAATATTTCCATCTCCCGGATTTTGCCATGGCCCTTATCATGTCGCGCAGCAAGTGCGGCTTTCCGCATAACACTATTCCGAAGGTTCCCATGACAAAGCACAGTATCGAGAAGTATGGCTTGCAGGGGGTCTTGAACGCAAATGAATCATGCAGGAAATAATGTGCGAAGAGGATGAGCATTCCTCCGAACGCCCTTGCGAAAAGATAGTCGAGGAGCATGTAGCCGATCCAGGTGCAGAAGATGGCTGTGGGGATGAGATAGGAATGCATCGAGGGAGATACAAGTGGTTTTGAATGGAAGACGCACCAGAAGAGACCCAGTCCGGCGAGTATGGCACCGAGAATCCTCTGCCGTGGAAGTTTTTCCCGCTCGGATATGTTCTTGTCGGTGGTCCTGTATGTCCAGACGCAGGCGGCCAGGAAGAATATTCCCGATAGAAGAAGCGCGAGCGCGAATAGATTTTCATCATTGATCATGTTTGAGTGCCTGGTGCATGGGATTTTGAAACGGTCAATTTAACATTTTATCCGGAATATGAAAGTCATTTAAACAACAATCAACTGGAAAAAGCGCGCTTTTGAATATAGATTCCATTGTTTTTCAGACAGGATTACAGGATTTACATCATAGGAGTTGGTGTATTGATGTTTTTTTATACTGCACCATCATGTTATCCTGTCAAAATATCTTGATTGCATAGGATGAATCAATGCTTAGACTTGGCGTAAATATTGATCACGTGGCGACCTTGAGGCAGGTGAGGAAGGCTGCTTTCCCGGATCCCGTCGAGGCGGCGCTTGTCTGCCAGAAAGCCGGAGCCCACGGGATAACTGCGCATCTGCGCGAGGACAGGCGCCATATCCAGGATTCGGACATGAGGAGGCTTGCCGTGAAGGTCAAAAGGCTTAACATGGAGATGGCTGTCACCGATGAAATGGTAGGGATTGCCGCCAGGCTCAAGCCTGTCAACTGCTGCCTGGTCCCGGAGAAGAGGCAGGAACTTACCACTGAAGGCGGTCTGGATGTCATTGGCGGCTTCAAGAAGATCAAGCCTGCCGTGAAGAGGCTGCAGAGGGCTGGAATAATAGTGAGCCTGTTCATTGATCCGGACAAGGATCAGATTGAGGCGTCGCGCGAGAGCGGGTCGGAATTCATAGAGCTCCATACGGGGGCTTTTGCCGGGAGCAGGGGGCGCAATGCGGATTCTGAACTGAAAAGACTGGTTGCCGCATCGGTTTTTGCCCACAAGATAGGCGTCAAGGTCAACGCAGGACATGGCATAAACTATGATAATATCGAAGGAATACTTTCTATTCCGCATCTTTACGAGCTCAACATAGGGCACAGCATAGTTTCCAGGGCCGTACTGACCGGAATGCATGAGGCGGTCTCGGAAATGCTACGCCTGATGAAGAAGTACAAGTTCTGAACAATCGAATGACGAAGCAAACTAATATCGAAATCCGAATGTCGAAATTCGAAACAAATTGAAATTCTATGAAATATCAAATGTTTCAAACATTCCTTTGAGAATTAAGATTTTCCGTTGTTTCGAGCTTGTTTCGTATTTCGTGCTTCGAATTTCGGATTTTCATGCATTCAAAATATAGAACTGTGAAATAAAGAGTCTAATGAAAGGATTATAGCCATGGCCACAAGCATATTGCATGATGTTCTTGAGCTTGGTGTCAACTCCAGGGCTTCGGACTGGCATATCAAGGAGGATTCCCCTATTGCGATCAGGATTGACAGCAGGCTTGTCGACACTGACATGGTTTCCACGAAGGACTTTGTCGATAAGGCAGTCAAAGCGATGCTTACGACCGATGAAATGAAGCGCAGGCTGGTAGACAGGGGAGACGCCGACGTTTCATTTGTTGAAGAAGGCGTAGGCCGTTTCCGTGTCAACATACATAGGCAGAGGGGCATGCTGTCGATAGCCCTCAGGCATGTCAAGAGGAACATCCTGTCGATCGAGGAGCTGGGTGTGCCGCAGAACGTCAAGAGGATTGCGGAATCCGAGCGTGGCATCATCATCGTCAGCGGAACCACCGGATCGGGAAAATCAACGACCCTTGCATCCATAATAGAGCATATAAACCAGAATTTCAGGAAGCATATCATAACCGTAGAGGATCCCATAGAATATGAGTTCCAGGACAAGGAATCCATCATCGAGCAGCGCGAGATAGGTCTTGACACGATTAACTTCGAGAGTGCGCTGAGGCATGTCCTGCGCCAGGATCCTGATGTGATAATGGTCGGTGAAATGCGCGACAAGGAAAGTTTTGATGCCGCGCTGCAGGCTTCGGACACAGGGCATCTGGTCCTGACAACGCTTCATGCCACAAATGCATCACAGGCCGTGAACCGTATTCTGGACTTCTATGAGAGGGCGGAGCAGGACGCAATAAGAGGGGCGCTTGCGATCAACATCAGATCGATCATGTGCCAGAGGCTTATCAGGCGCGCATTCGGCGGCGGAGTGATTCCAGGTCTTGAGATCCTGATCAACACTCCGATCGTCAGGAAGCTTCTTGAGGAGAACAGGATCGACAAGCTGCATGCCGCAGTCGAGACCGGCAGGGAGGACGGGATGCAGTCCTTCAATCAGTCGCTGCTAGGGCTTGTAAATGAAGGTCTTATCACAGAGGAAGACGCGCTGAAGATGGCAAGCAATCCTGAATCCCTGAGAATGAATCTCAAGGGCATATATCTCGATTCAAGGGCGGAAATTCTGGGATAAATTAGTTTCAAAGCATAATAAACATATCTGCAACACGTATTATAAAGTAGCGAGAGGTGTAATTAGATGAATCTGATAATGTGCAAGAGTAAGATGCACCGTGCAAGAGTGACAGAGAGCATTCTTGATTACGAGGGTAGTCTTGAGATAGATACCGATATAATGAAGGAGGCCGGCATATATCCCTATGAGAAGATACTTGTGGTGAATGCCTCCAACGGGCAGAGGTTTGAGACCTATGCCATACCGGGCAAGGCAGGAAGCAAGTGTTTCAAGGTGAACGGTGCGGCAGCCCACAGGGCAAGCCCGGGTGATACGATAACAGTAATGTCTTTCGGAGTGTGCACTGAGGCTGAGGCGAAGAAAATATCTCCGAAAATACTTGTAATGGACAGCAAGAACGAGATAGTCGGGAGAAAAGGCAGGTCGCCACTGGCAGATGCGTGAATATGTGAAAAATTCGAAACTCGAAGCACGAAATGCGAAACAAATTCGAAGTTTTAAAAATTCAAACATTTTAAATTTAATTTTTATTGTTTCGGGTTTCGATATTCGGATTTCGATATTAGATCAGCGCGATATTAGATCAGCGTTGAGTTGAGACCTTAATGCAGAGTTACGGAAGGACGGATATCATGGATAGCCGGGAAAAAACGAGAAGATTCGGGATTTCAGGTCAGGCGGCAACGGAGTTTTCGCTGGTGCTGGTGATGTTCCTGATGGTGGCGGTCATACTGCTGCTCCTGCTGTCGGCTTTTACAGGTTATGGCTGGCGTATTCTTTCCCTGGTGGGACTGGATTACCCATAATAAAATAAGGAGATGACGAAATGAAAAGCATTTTAAGGAAAAAAAGAACAGGTCAGACAATCGTGGAGTACATTCTTATTGTTACTCTTGTCGCAATCGCTTCTCTGACAGTACTCGGTCTTTTCAGTGATACGCTCAGGAAGAAGATTTCCGGCGTTATTTCAACACTGACATCCGGTACCGAGGCTACGGAAGCCCAGAGCGATGTCCAGACAAAGTCTTCAGATCTTCTCAAGGATCTTGATGAGACTGGCGTACAGTGATTGTTTTCTGACCATGTTGTTTGAAAATCTCCGGAATTTCCGGGAGCGTGCCGTAAGCCATGTTTCAACTTCAAATGATTTGCTGATGAGCAAGGCGAATCACATGGGGTGCGGTGATTCATCACCGCTTTTAACGACGGAATCTATTCCGTCCAAGATGACTTCCGCGAAATGAATTTCGCGAAACAAGGCGGTAACAAGTTCCCGCACTCCAAGGTCAGGCCGAACTGCCTGACATTAAATGGGAGTGTGAAGGGTCAGATATGACATTCAAGGTGGATATTCACTGAACCCTGGTTCGGTGAATATTTACAAAGGAGCTGGGTTATGATGGGAAAAAGAGCATGTGGAGTTCTTCGGAAAGCCTACAGGGATGCCAGCGGGCAGAGTATCCTGGAATCCCTGCTCTGCTCCATCATCCTGTGCATTCTGCTTGTAGGCCTCCTTCAGATATTCCATCTGACTGTCGCCAAGCTGCTCACCGATTATTCCGCATTCAGGACCGCACGTTCCTACTGTGTCGGATTCAGGGATTATCTCCAGGAAAGAAGCGCAAGAGTAGGCGCGATTGGCGCATCGGGCAAGATAATTTCTCCTGACAACGGGGCTTTCGCCGATCCCATGGCCCAGTTTGCAGCAGAAGAGCTGATGATACCTGAATATATTTCAGGGACAAGATGGCTCGAATACGAATACTGGCAGGGAGAGAACCAATACGATGCGGCCTATTTTGATTCAGCGACTCCTCCCCAGACACGTATAGGCGATTCCCATTCGCTGAATGCCCAGGGCAGCGTGGTCATGAATGTCGTCTTCACCGACTATCCATTCCCATTCTTTGATCTTTTTGATAAAAACAGGGTTGTCTTTGATTCAGTAGGCAAGTCGACCGACGTAGTGGGCTCCTCCAGGCTCATGAACCACGCAAGTTCATACCTTGCCGGCGGCGGAGAGGAATAGGAGTATTTATAATGAACACAAAAAACACATTCCGGACAGAAAGTGGACAGACGATGATCCTCGGGGTCATTGCCGTGCTCATTCTTCTCGTCGCCGTTCTATTCCTTTTTGACATCCATTCCATAATCAGGGTGAAGGTGAAGGCTCAGACTGCGGCCGATGCTGCCGCTCTTACTGTCGCCAACTGGCAGAGGCATAGCCTGAACCTTATCGGTGAGTTGAACCTGGTCAAGGCCTGTACGGTTATTGCAACAGATTTCGATCCTTCAGATGATTTAGCTACAAAGATGGCAAATGTTACTGAAAAGAGCGAAATGATTACTGAAATGCAGTCGAGGGTTTCATTTGTCGGTCCGATGATAGGGTTTGGCGCAGCCCAGCAGTCCGCAAAGAATAATGGAATGAACCCCGTCACCCACTACAGCAACGTCGTAAGGCAGCATATAGACAATCTTGAAAACGATGATTATTATGGGGAGGCCGTCGGAATATCTCAGGAGATTGAGAACTATTCCTGGCGCTGGCCTTACAGGGACATGGTTGAGTCTGTTGTTGATGGACAAGGCGGAATCGCGGCGGCTCCTAATGTCGATTTCGCATCCCTTCCTGATGTCCAGCCTCCCTGGCTCATGGATCTTGGCCTCTACAATGCGATTTCCGCACAATACTGGTGCTATGGCACGCTTAGAAGTCTTTTGAAAAGTTATTCGTTTGAGGGGCAATGGTGGCAGGCCTCCATTGTAAGCGATACTGCAAGATTTCCTGAAGAAAGCGAATATGCCCCCATATACATCGAATATTCCGCTGTTGGCGACACTGCTACTTTTGATCTTGCAAAGTCCGAAATCGACAATGAGGCTCTTGAACGTAATAATACAGCAGTCGTAAATAATCCCAGCGAGACAGATCCCTATGTTAATCCCCTCCCTTATGTTAAATGGTGCCTGTACGAATCCCGCTGGGATACCCAGATTTCACCCGAATGGACCACGACGGACGAACCCTACTACATGCGCCAGCCACTCAAGCCTGAATATAACTATCACGGCGCCGTAGCCAAGATGACCTGCAGGGCTGATGTCAAGGTCCTGTCCAGCAACTACACTGTCGGCAAGCCTTCGGGAACATGGCTCAGCGCTTCAGCGGCACAGGATGCGCCAATCACATGTTCTGCACTGGCGAAACCGCTTGGAAAACTTTCAAATGGCAAGACCCCGAATTCCGTGAAGATGGTACTTCCAGTGTTTGATGAATCGCGGCTCATCCCCATTGCGATGCAGGATCCTACAGGCCTCTACGATCCTTTCAACCAGGAGCTCTACAACCTCTTTGAGTTTCTGAAATGGGCTGCTGACGTCAATGATATTGACAATCCTGGAAGCTCGCCTCCTGCCGGCGGGCAATTCTATCTGGCCTGCCTCCAGAAGCTGAACAATCCAGAATGGAGGAGTAAAGGATACAACAGGAATTATGCTCCTTCCATGCCTACGACTGCTTATGACCCGGCTTCCAATCCGAATGGGGCCGGCTGGCTCCAGATGGAGACGTATATTTATGATGCGGCTGGCAACATTGTCTCTGTCAGGGGAACTAATGAGGACACCTGTGATGACTGGCCAGGAGGGCCTGGTGGACCACGCCAGGGGCCATCGGTCCTGCATTGAACTGTCCTTGTGTGTTTTTCGTTCAATTAAAATCCTTTTGAATTTATTTGAACGAAAAACAACCTACTCTGGGATATAATACAGGTTTGCAAGGAAATAGAAGAATACCGCTATCAAGGCTCCTGCAAGCGGAGTGGCTATCCAGCCAAGCCAGATATGCGAAAGTGTCTTGTAGTTGATGGTCTGTCCGCCTTTTATGATCCCGATTCCTATGACTGCTCCCACTACCGCCTGTGTCGTTGAAACTGGAACTCCTATTATCGCGTAGCAATGGACTGTGACCGCCTGGGAAAGCACGCATATCAAGGCTGAAAAGGCGTCGAGTTTGACGATTGACTTGCCGACCGTCATCATGACGGGCTTGGCGTATGTCAGTACGCCTATTGCGATTGTTATGCCTCCGAATATTTTCGCCTCCTCCATAGTCAGCATGCCATGGCCTACAAATATTGCGGTCACATTTGCCACATTGTTCGCCCCCAGTGCGTATGCCCCGTAGCATCCGCACACGATCAGGAGAATGGACATGACCGGATCGTAGATGAAGACAGAGGGCTTGAGTTTTCTTATCAGGGCCCTGAAGATGAAATAGAATATGAATGTGAAGAACATCGCTCCTAAGGGTGTGCCAAGCCAGCACGCGACTATTTTCAAAAGGTTTGCGGTGTTCAGGGAATGCTGGAGGATCGCGATCCCGGCGATAGCACCTACCACTGCCTGGGATGTTGATATTGGCATCTTTAGAATTGTTAAAAGGACTACTGCGAATGCGCCTGCAAAAGATACGACTATCGCCGTCTTTAACGCTTTCTTCCGGGCTTTTTCAGGGCTGGACGCAGCGGCAGCAGTGCCGAATGCCGTATCATCCCGCAGATCCTCGCTTAGAGTCCTTATCCCAGCATCTCCATCTACAATTGCTCCAAGTATGACGAATGCCGCCGTGAGTACTATTGCCAGCCTGTAGTTGACCATCCTGGAACTGACGGCTGTTCCGAATACGTTTGCGGAATCGTTGGCGCCGAGTCCCCATCCCATGAAAACGCTTCCTAGATACTGTATGTAATGCATGAACATATGCTATCCATTTAAAATCCGAAATTCGAATATCGAAATCCGAAACAAACAAGGAATTAATTAAATTTCAAATGCTTCAAACATTGTTTTGAGAATTCAGATTTTCATTGGTTTGAACTTGTTTCGTATTTCGTGCTTCGAGTTTCGTATTTTTGTTTACAGCTGCCTTTTGATGCTGCATATCAAGATCCTGTCCATCACGTGCTCGCAGAGGTTGCAGATGTCCCCGATCTGGTTTATCATGTCCTTCTGTATTATCTTCTCGCCGACACCGATGCTTTCCGAGAAAACCATCTTTATCATCGTGTGTTCGAGTTTGTCGCCGAGGCTTTCATTGTTGTCGATCAGGATCTTAAGTCCCTTGACCTTCTGCATATTTAAAAAGCAGTCCACTGCGGCCTCCTTGGTATATTTGAAGGATTCAATGGAGAGATCGAGTAATTCCATGATTTCGCTTTTGAGTGCCGGATTGATCGGTGTCCTCTGCAGTGTCAGCAGGGTCGCGAGATGGTCCGCGCAGTTCGGAACCATGTCAATCCTCTCAATGATGTCGAGGAGATCCTCCCTGGATTCCGGCAGGAGTGACTGTTCATACATTGTGCGTTCGATCTGCCTGCGGATGTCATCGGCATCGGATTCCATGGCATGGACTTTTCCGGCCAGGACTTCAAAATGCTCATTTAGGCCGTTCTCAAAGGAATATGCTATCGCCTTCCTGAAGATCTCCAGCGTTTCAGCGCACAGCTCCAGGTATTTTGTGTATTGGTCAAGCAAATCCTTGTTTTTTCTGAAGAGGAACATGTGAAACCCTTTCGTTATATATAGATTGAATTCACTGGAATATCCGCATGCCTATTACTATGAACAGCGTCAGCGTGATCAGCGACACGAGATACAGCCAGAGCAGCAGCGATCCCATTTCCTCGACGTTTTTCCTCTGGAGGGAGCTAATGACAATCAGGCTTGTAGCTGGAGGAACAGCTGCCTCGATCAGCATCACAAGCACGAGCAGGGTATCCTGCATAGTCCCATGCGGTATCAGGCCGTAGGAGACGAGGATTTTTATATATAGTATCGCCAGGATGGGGACTATCAGTAGTTTGACCGCTATCACTGCAAGAACTGTTTTCTTGTCGATACGCCTTGCAACAGGTCCGATGGCGAAACTTCCCCCGAGGACTATCATTGCACATGGCACAACGGCATTTCCCATGCTGTTGCAGGTCGTGAACAGTGGATGCAGGAATCCGCTCTTGTCGCAGAGCGCGGATTTCAAGGCGGGAAAATTTGCGATAGCGAACCCCGCAATCATCCCCCATACGGGAGGGGTCACGATGTCAGTGAATTTGATGGAACTGTGCGGCCTTTCCCCGAGAATGTTGTACCCCAGCGTCCACATCATGGGGGAGAATGAGATTATGAACATTGATACATAGACCATGCCGAGGGTTTTCATTTCGGGATTGCTGTTGAACTCGGGAAATATCGAACAGATGGATGCCATGAGCGGGATTGGCAGATACATTGCGTTCGCAAATCCTGATGATGCAGTCACCATGCTTTTGAATTCAGGTTTTATCTTCAAAGTCCTGACGGCCAGCATTCCCAGCCCGATGCCGCCCAGTATGTAGACGACTCCGGTGACAGGCAGTATCCACAGCTCCTTCAGCCTGTCCATGTTTATTGATTCTGCGAAACTCGCAAAAAGCATGCACGGCAGAAGCAGGTAGAAGATCGTCTTGCTCAGGATCTGTAGGGAATTGCCGTCAAGGATCCTGCATTTTGCCAGTATGATCCCCCCGGCGGCCATCAGCACGATAGTGAATATGGCC
>JBAQUG010000158.1:0-5805 GCA_049297395.1 Victivallales bacterium
GGAAGTACATGAGCGACGCGGCTGAAGTCATAAGAGTCATGAAAAAGCTGAGAAGTTCTGCGGAGCTTCAACTTCTCGTTGATAGTTTTTCAGGAAAATAATGAAATTATTTATCTGAAAAACTATAAGTTCATGGGAGACGCCGTATTCTGGATATATCTGGAAAATATGATCAAATGCAAGCATCCTCTCCTAAAGACAAAAAGTGGAAAACCGTTCCTTCATCCTGCGAAATTCGCAGATGCAGAAGATTTTGACAATCAGAATATTCTGATGACAAAAACCGGATCAAAGGTACAGAAAGACAAGGCCGATTGGATAGATCTGAACGGTATAGGCAAATGGCTGGGTGGAGTCCATCTCAGAAAAGGAAATATCTGGAGATGGGACGATAATGCAGGGAAAATCTTAAAAACTTAAATAGGCCTTACGCCGGAGAGTTCATGCCCCTTGTCGACTGTACAGAGGCGTTTGATGGAGGAGTCAGTGTTCATATGGGCTGCAACGACTTTGCCGATGATGAGCGTGCAGTCGCCGGGCTTGATTATATCAATCATTTCACACTCGAAATTCGCGACGGCATCGGTGAGAAGTGGGGCTTTGACCTTCTTGGCTCCCTGGGTGTTCAGGCCCGCCTTTGCGATCTTGTCGACCTCATCTCCATGGAGACTGCCGGCAATCAGCGTCTCCTCCTTCATGAATTCATGGGGATACGCAACGACAAATTCCTTCGTCTCCCTAATCAGTTCGAACGTGTGCGAATCTTCGTCGATTCCGAGGATGAACATCAGCGGCTCGCCTGAAGCAATACAGATCCAGCCGACAGCCATCACGTTAGGCTTCCCGTCTTTTCCACGGGTCGTGACCAGCACCACCTGTTCAGGATATTTCCGTTCTATCGCCTTTTCGATTTCAACATGTTTTTGCATGACACCCCAAAGAATTGTTCTGGCCGAAAATTACTTTTCCTGCTTTTCCATTTCAGAGATAATTGAAAGGACGCGATCCCCCTTTTCAATGCTGTCATCGATTACGAACTCAAGTACGGGGGTGTATTTGATGACGATGTCCTTGGCTATCTTTGCCTGCAGATGATGGCGGTGCGTTTCCATGAAATGAAGGACTCTTTCCTTCTGCGACACCTGTTTCCCGCCTAAAATGCTTATGAACACCTTCGCATGCCGCAGATCCGGAGAGGCGACAACTTCGCTTATCGTCACCAGGCAGTTGTCCATGTGGAAATCCATTCTTTCCATCAGATCCGCTATTTCTCTTCTAAGTAGTTCGTTTATCCTGTCGAGTCTGCTGTAGTTCTTCATAATGTGGCTTTTTTAAATTCAACTTCGTAGATCTGTATCAGATCGCCTTCCTGGAAATCGACAAAGTTGTCAAGGCGTATTCCGCATTCCAAACCCAGTTTCACTTCCTTGACATCATCCTGGAAACGGCGGAGCGAGTGCACGGCACCGTTGAATATAAGCTCGCTGTTCCTGAATACCCTGGCCTTGGCACCTACACGGACGGCCCCCTTCTCCACCATGCATCCGCATATCTTCGGTCCTTTTGAAAGCTCGAATATCTTGAGTATCTTAGCCGAGCCGACATCCTTCTCACGCTGTTCAGGCGCAAGTTTTCCGGCAAGAGCATCCATGAGATCTTCAATCAATTCATATATTATGCTGTAAAGGCGTATTTCAACATTCTGTTTCTTGGCGATTGAATTTACACCAGTGTTGACGCGGACATGGAATCCGACGACGATTGCACCGGACGCGGACGCAAGAAGAACATCGTTTTCATTGATCGCGCCGATTCCTGCATGCAGGACCTCGATCTGGATCTTGTCTGAAGGGAATTTCTTAAGGGATTCCTTTATTGCCTCAACCGATCCCTGTACGTCGGCCTTAACCACCAGGTTGAGCGTGTTCTTCTTCTCCTTCTGCAGCTGCTTCATGAGATCTTCAAGATTCGTACTGGGAATGACCGTAGGATTATCGGCTTCAAGCCCGCTCATCCTCGTCTGTATTTCCCTCTCGTCTGCGATCTTTCTGGCATCCTTCTCAGCGCATACCACGAACGTCGCTCCGGCTTCAGGCACTCCGGAGAGGCCTACAAGCTTTACAGGAGTGCTCGGTCCTGCGCTGTCAAGTTTTTCACCGAGCACATTTATCATGGTCTTCACTTTTCCAAAATATTTTCCGCAGAGGACGCAGTCCCCCTTCTTCAATGTCCCGTTCTGCACAAGGACGCTTGCAGTGGGGCCATGCCCCTGCTCAAGCTGGGCTTCGAGCACAACGCCCCTGGCCTGGCGCTTCGGGTTGCCTTTGAGTTGAAGCATTTCGGCTTCGAGAAGTATTCTTTCCAGAAGCTTGTCTATGCCTGTCCCCTTGGTTGCAGAGACTTTGACAGTTCCAACTTCCCCGCCCCACTCCTCGCTTGCGAGTTCGTACTGCTGCATCTGGCGGATGATCTTGTCGACGTTCGCGCTCGGCAAATCTATCTTGTTAACGGCAACGATGACCGGAACTTTTGCGGCCTTCGCATGGTTCAGGGCTTCTATGGTCTGCGGCATGAAACCGTCGTCCGCCGCCACAACAAGTATGGCGATGTCAGTGGCCTTGGCTCCGCGCGCCCTCATGGCGGTGAACGCCTCATGGCCGGGAGTGTCGATGAAAGTAATTGTTTTCCCGTGGATATTGACGACTGATGCACCAATATGCTGTGTGATTCCGCCAGCTTCACCTCCAGCGACATTGGTCTTCCTTATGGCATCCTGAAGGGAGGTCTTGCCATGGTCGACATGTCCCAGGAAAGTAACGACTGGAGGCCGGTCGACAAGATCTTCAGGCCGATCCTTGTCCTTGTCGAGCACATCCTCGGGAGCCGGTGCATGTTCATCCTGCTTGGAAACATGTCCATCCTTTTCGCGGCGGTCGACGACCAGGTTGAAACCAAATTTCTTGCATATCTTTTTTGCGATATCCGGGTCTACTGTCTGGTTTATGCTCGCGAGTACGTTCATGGTCAGAAGCGAACTTATTATCTCGTTCGGCTTCTTTCCAAGCACCTCCGCGAGGGTCTTTACAATGATGGGAGTCTTCAAATGAAGTTCGCTCTTTAATTCAGCTTCCTTATCGGCAGCGGCCTTCCCCTTCTTTTCCATCTCCAGGAAATGGTCGTCCACCAAATCTACAAGGGTCATGTCAATTTCACTTGACGCGGTACTGACGGTCAGCCCAAGATCCTTGAGTTCCTTGATGACCCTGGTCAGGGGGAGGTTGTATTTTTTTACAACATCCTTCACTTTGATTTTAATTTTTCCACCCATTTACATCTCTAAGTTAAATTATTCAGACTTTTTTGAGTCCAGGCTTTTAAGCGCCTTGACAACTTTTTTCGCCTCGTCTTCGGAAAGGTCAGGTATTTTTGAAATATCCGAAGCATCAACAGCCGTGAGTCCTTCCACTGAAAGGAAACCTCCGCTGACAAGTTTTTTCGCCGTCTCCGCATCGATCTTGAGTATCTCCGACAGGGAGGAAATGGTCTGTCCGAGCTTCTCCTCGAAAGTAACTTCCACCACTGGTTCTTCGGCGTTTATGTTTATCTTCCATCCTAGAAGTTTTGATGTAAGCCTTACGTTCTGGCCGCGTTTGCCTATCGCAAGGGAAAGCTGGTCAGGAGCGACCTTGATATCTATCGTCTTGGTCGCCTCGTCGGTACTGACGTGCTTCAGGGCCGCAGGCTGCAGGGCCTTTGATGCAAAGACCTTGACATCCTCGTCGAATGGTATGATGTCGATTTTCTCTCCACCAAGCTCGGATGTGATGTTTTTCACCCTCATGCCGCGCATTCCGACGCAGGCGCCGACCGGGTCAACATGCGAATCCGAGCTGAAAACAGCGATCTTCGTCCTTGAACCGGGTTCGCGGGCGATGGCCTTGATCTGGACTATGCCGTCATGTATCTCGGACACTTCCCTCTCAAAGAGCCTGCGTATGAAGTCGTCTGAAACCCTGCTCAGCACAAGGCTCGGTCCCGAACCGGCGGGGTCTATCTTCTTGAGAATGGCATTGATCCTGTCGCCCTGCATGTAGTTTTCGCCGGGAATCTTGTCCTTCGGTGAAAGGACTCCCTCGGCCTTCTGCATGTCTATGATGATGCTTCCGGCTTCAAAGCGCCTGACTATTCCACTCACTATCTGTCCGATTCTCTCCTTGAACTCCTCGAACACAATTTCCTTTTCAGCCTTGCGGAGCTGGTTCATGATAGTATTTTTCGCATACTGGGCGGCGATCCTGCCGAAATTCTTCGGGGTGACCTCCCATTTGACTACATCGCCTACCTTGGCGTTCGGGTAACGCTCCCTGGCGGCAGCCAGGATGATCTGGTCGCAGGTGGGGATGGAGTCGACTACTCCAAGCATCGCAAAGGCCTTGATCTGGCCTGACTCGCGGTCTATCTTGACATCGAGCTCGCTTGCGGGATGTATGCTTTTTTTCGAGGCTGAGAGTATGGCCTTTTCAATGGCCTCGATCAGCACTTCCCTGCTTATACCGCGCTCCTGCTCGATATAGTCCAGGGTTGCCAGAAGTTCATTATTCATAATCATTGAAATGCTCCTTGTAAATTACCCATACAAAATAAAAGTGGGCATATACCCACTTTCCATGATACTGCTCGCTGTTAATTTATTGTAACCTTACATTATAGCACTTGAAACCTTCTATTACAAATGGAAGAAGCCTTAAAATTTAAAGGTACCGTTATAAACTGCGCTTGATTTTTCCTTTTAGCGTGTCATTTTACTGCCCGTCACGCGGAAAAGATCGTGGCCTGTGATATAAATTGAATGAAGAAAGGCAGACTAAATGCATACCAAATCAGCGGCAAAAAGATTGAAGACAAGCGAAGCAGCGCGGATAAAGCACAAATCCACCAGGCGCTCCATCAGCACAGTAGAGAAGCAATACAGGGCGGCTTTGAATTCAACCGAACAGAAAGATGTGAAGAAGCTCTATTCTGAACTCGTCTCCATGTTCGACAAGGCTGTGAAATACGGCGCTCTCCACAAGAACAAGGCTGACAGGAAAAAATCCCGGCTGGCAAAACTCCTCGCTCCAAAATCGAAAAAATGATTTTCCTGAAATATTCACGTTCCGCTTTTCCTGTCAGACATGAAAGGCGGAACGTTTTTATTTATGACTGACTTCCATACCCATACGAATCTAAGCTACTGCGCTGAAAATTCCCTGACACTCGACGTCTACGCCGATCTTATAAGGAGCAATTCCGAAGTGGACGCCGTCTACGTGACCGATCATGGAATGGCGGTCTATTTCCCTTCTGAAATGGCGTGGAGCTGGCAGTACATGAATGACAGCAGGATCTTCGACGCGCACAAGGACTGGGGCAACAAACGCCTCGAAGAGCACCTTGCGAACCTCGCAAAATTCAAGGACAAGGGGGTCTTTCCAGGCCTTGAGGTCGAAATGATGCATGACGGCCGGCTCACAATAGACGCTCCCTTCAGGAACAGGATCGACGTACTTATAGGAAGCGTGCATTATCTTCCCATTGACATCGAGCAGGACCGCAGGATAATCCTGAACAGCTGGAAAAAACACACTAAGGAGCTTATCAACAGCGGTATAGACGTCCTAGGCCATCCTTTCAGATGGATCAACAACCAGCTTCCAGTGTCCCGGAACATTGTCAAGGAAATCGTGAAAGAGGCGAAAAAGGCAGGTGTCGCCATGGAGTTGAACGGGCATTATGAAGTGCCGACGGACATCGACATGCTCCAGG
>JBAQUG010000159.1:0-4662 GCA_049297395.1 Victivallales bacterium
CGCGAAATAGTTTTCTGTCGGAACACTGTCGGTGATGGCATTGCTGGCGGTGAAGACATGTCCGCCATTTCCAGTTCCGTCCTCAATGCATTGAATTGCCGCCTTCCGTATTTGTTCAGGGGAGCCAAAACTCAAAGTGTTTCCACAATCCATATTTCCAAGAAAGGTAGTCCGACTAGCATATGCGTTCTTGAGTCTCTTCAATTCCATTCCGGCATGCAGGTCGATTTCCAGGTATCCGTCAACGCCTGTCCCGACAAGGAAGTCGTCTATGACGCTCCAGAGGTTCCCGTCGCTGGCATTTACCGCATAGGAACCGGAGGAGTGAACCACGTTCGAGAGCTTCCTTAATTCAGGGGCAATGAATGTCCTGTAGCTTTCAGGAGATATGAGGGGCTTGTTTCCGGCGAAATCGCCGCCGATGCCTATCATTTCAATCTCCAGTTCAATGTATTTTTTTATCACGGATTCGGCGTTTTTCGTAGCCAGTGTGAAATGTTCATGCGCCACTTCCGGCGCGAGAAGCATCGTCTGCATCAGATCAACATCAGTCCAGACACCGTGCCCATAGGCTGGAACAAGAATGGGGAGAACAGTTCCGCGCTTTCCCATTTCCTCTTTCAGGGAAGAATAAATGAGGAATGGTTCCGCAGGAATGCCTCTGGAATTGTTTTTCTTTTCTTCATTTCTATTTCTTATTTTTTCAACGGGATCGTCGGAAGAGCCGCTCTTATCGCTTGTTTTATTCCGGGCCTGACTTGATGCCGGCATCGGGACAGGAACCTGATATAGCATGTCATGTCCGAAGAAGGCCGCAATGTCAAGCACATCAACCGCCAATTGCTGAACGGTTTCCTTCCAACCCTTTTCCCGGACGAAGGCATCCCAATGAAGCTGTGAATAGGGCCTTTTCAACACATGCCGTGTTATTTCATCGGATATCAGGACGTATTCGAAGAGCGGAGTCCTGTCGACTGGCCTGTGTCTGAACGCTGAATGGATTCTTTCCCCGGATTCCATGTTCTATCACTCCCTGTCTTGCCGTTTGACGGTTTTAAACCCTCTTGTTTTGCGCTTAACTAAAGTGCTTTAGTAATGAAATTACACTGATAAAATAATATGTCAAGATGAAATTATATGAAAAGTTAAATGTTTTATATCAGAGGCGTGATGGCTCAGAAAAGCGAGGGGGCAGTTCCATACTTTTCCCTCGTGCCTCGGGAAGAAGTCCTGGAACCGACCCCGTAAAGACTGAGCCATCAACTCAGAGGCAGTTTTGCAATTGCCTTGGATAATTGATTCTCCGGCTTTCCCATTTTGAATACACGGTTATATTTGGGTTTGTTTTTTATTTTATGAACAATTTAAGGGGATGAGCCAATGATCTCGTTCAATAATAATTCGTATGTCATAGACGGGAAGCCGGAATGGCTTCTTTCCGGAGAAGTCCACTACTTCAAGCTAACCAGGGGCGAATGGCGGAAACGTCTGCTCCAGCAGAAATGCGCGGGATTCAATGCGGTCTCGGTCTACATGCCATGGAACTATCATGAAATAGAAGAGGGCAGTTTTGATTTCGCCGGACACAGGGATGTCGAATATTTCCTCAGTCTCGCCGCTGAAATCGGTCTCTATGTGGTGGCTCGGCCCGGACCATACATCTGCAATGAATGGCAGGCCGGCGGACTTCCTCCATGGTTGACACGAAAAAAAGGGCTCAGACCTCGCACGGCGGACAAGAAATATCTCGACTGCGTGGACAAATGGTTTGACAAGATCTGCCCGATAATAGAAAAATTCCAGGTGGGGAAGGGGGGAACCGTCATAATGTGCCAGATTGAAAACGAATACGGGCACTACGGCAAGTTCCAGGAGGAGAAATATATCCAGCATCTCCGCAGGAAAGTCCTGGAACACAATATACATGTGCCGATAATAAACTGCGACAGCTTCATTAACTTCGCGCGTCTCCAGCCGCGGAAATACAAGGGCGTGAACCTCTGCTGCAATTTTGGCGGCGATGGCCTCCGCAACCTCGAGAGGGCCAGGAAACTCCAGCCCGAAGCCCCTCTGTTCGTCACAGAATACTGGATTGCCGCATTTGACTGGTGGGGCAGGAACGGTTCTGCGGTATACAAGGATCAGTCATCCCTCAACGGCGCACTCGAAATTGCTGCAGGTGGCGCAGGCGGCCTTACTGCATTCGTATTCTCAGGAGGCGCTCATTTCAGCTACTGGCATGGCTGTTCAATCTGTTCAGACGCAAATTTCATGACGACCCTCTATGGGCCAGGCGCACCAATCCTTGACGACGGTCTTTTCAGCCCTAAATATCAGCTCTTCAAAAATTTCATGTCTCCACTCGTTTCTGCGGAACTCGCAGGCGCCGGAATGCCTGTTGTCCAGGAAATCAATCCCGGAGTCCTGAAGGCCGTCAGAAAAGGTAAGACCGCTGAATTCACATTCATAATCAATCATTCCAAGGAAAAAATAGAGATTGCAGACAAGGAAAAGGACCAGGCCTGCGTTGACATGTCGATCCCGGCCGGCGCAGTCAAGTGGTCTGTAAAAAATCTTCCATTGAAAGACGGCATTGTCCTCAACGAGACCAATCTTGACATATTCTGCTCGGAACCAGCCCTCATTCTTTTTGGAGAACCCGGGAAGGACGGATTTGCAGTAATCGACAGCGAGAGAATTGAAATCAAAATTCCTGCAGGAGAAAATCCATTCCATCGCAAGTTTAAAAATCTCGATCTGATCGTACTCAACAATGCTTCAGTCTGCAAATGCTGGAAGCTCGCACTGCCCGGCGCAGAAACAGCAATATTCGGAGGACCAGACCGCATTGAAGACGCAAAAGCTACAGACAATTCTCTTGCCTTGAAGACATCTTCTTCTTCCAAAAACTCATTCTGGAGTCTTAAGAACGGAGAAATAAAATCCTTCACGCCTGAATTCAAGGATAAATTCTCCTACTCTGAAATCTTCCTTGGAGACATCAAATGCTCGAACGAGTTTCCCGAATCCGTAAAGGTCTATGATGATTCCGCCTGGCACTCCTCTAAACAGCCCGAGCCCATGCAGTTTTTCGGAAATGGGCATGGCCGTGCCTGGTATAGGACGAGCTTCAAAGTGAAGCAGACAGGTCCTCAGATGATCTGTTTCAGCGGTGCGTCCGACAGGGCTCTTGTCTGGGTTGACGGGAACTACGTTGGAGTCAGGGGCGTTCATTCCCATCTCGGATGGAACGTAATGCCTTCATTGGAAAAGGGTGAACATGTCATTTCGATACTTGCTGAAAATCTCGGGATGTTCAACAGCGGTGCGGAATTCGACATCCCATTATGCGAACCAAAGGGAATCTTCGGGCCAGTCTGGCTCAACGGCTGCGAAATTCGCAACTGGCGCATGAGTCCTGGTACGGCCGCCAATGAGACCTTCGACGTCTGGCAGAGTCCAGGTCCTGTCTCCCAGAAATGGGAAACTCCTGATTCTTCAGATTTGAAAGGTCCTCTCTGGGTCAAGGGAACATTGAAGTTGGACGAAATTCCTGAAGCCGCGTTCCGGCTCGAATTCGGAGAGAATGCAGGAAAGGGGACCGTTTGGGTGAACGGTTTCAATGTCGGAAGATACTGGAACCTCGGTCCCCAGCAGTCGCTTTGGATCCCGCGCGAACTCCTCAAAAGCATTAATGAAATTGTAATTCTTGAGGAACTGAAGATAACGCCGTTGAAAATACACTTGGACATCAAGGCGTTCGGCTACAGCTCAGAAATCAGAGTTTAAAAATACTTCACCGTCGCCCCATGGATGACTTTGAAGTATTTTCTCACTTGGCATAACGTGTGCGGAGTCCGTTCTTAGTGAACTCGTCGCAGGCGAAATCCTGCCATTTCGGATCAAGCCCTACGGATTCATTGTCGCCGTAATAACCGGCAATGAACCCACCTCGCCCTTTCCAGAGCTTGTCGAGCATCTCCCTGGCGCCCTTCCGTATTTCCATTTCATCGCAGGTCTGGAGTGTCTTCTGGATGTCGACCGGACACCAGAACGTGATTTTCGACATTGCCTGATGCGATGCAAGCACGTCGATACCGTGCAGTGCCGGCTGATCGAACTGCAGGACATCTATTCCTGCCTCGATAAGTCCTGGGACTATGGCCTCGATCTGTCCGCATGAGTGCATGAAAACCTTGATGCCCATTTTGTGTGCCAGATCACAATGGCTTTTTGTCCTGGGGAAGAACTCCTTCCTCCATAATTCTGGACTCAGGAGTGTCTGATTCTGTGTGCCCCAATCCTCTGCGAACATGATTGAATCTACGCCGCATGCCGCATAGTTCCTTATCATTGCATGTATTACCACGTCAACTTTATCGTGCAGGCCTGAGATGGCCTCGGGTTCAAGCAGGATGTCCATGAGATATTGCTCAAGCTTGCGGAGTTTCCGCGCGATATTGAAAGTGAAGCCGGGCACTCCTCCTATGAAATACTTGTCAGGATTTTTATCCCTGGCCTCCCTTACACATGAATAGTCTTCCGGACGGGAATAGTCTGGAAACTCGAAAGAGGATATGTCTTCAATGTTCTCAATTGCGCCTTTTTCCACTTCGCCCTTGGAGGTCGGGTCGATCCTTGCCCAGAGGTTCCCCCACTCGT
>JBAQUG010000160.1:0-14897 GCA_049297395.1 Victivallales bacterium
GATGCTTCCCTGATAAATCCTGTATCCGAGAGGCAGATCCTCATCATCTCCGTAGATCATTCCCATGTTTATCTGCGGCAGAGATTCCCCGTCTCTGTTATACCCGAATTCCTGCAGCCCTTCATGCAAAGCATCCGTTCATAGGCCTCACGCGCAGGTCGATTGCACCGCAGCACATGGCACCAGTAATAAACCCGCTGTCCCTTGATGGTCGGAAGTTTCTCGAAATCCTCCCACCAGAACTTCTCGAGAGATTCTGCGTCCTTTATGAACGGGCGCTTGCATTCCGGATGGTTGAGCGCAAAAACCTCCACGACTCCGCTCAGGACAAGCGCCACACGGTTCTTTACGATCGGTGCGAGTCTGGCGAGCGGATCGTGCGAATTGAAAGCCATCATCCCCTTCGTACCGGCCACGTTCTCAACGTTATGAATAATCCGTCCGCAGCTGTGCGTCGCCAGTCCGCCGAACTCACTGGCCAGTATTTCGTTGTAGGGGACTGCAAATTCACGGTAGAGGTCGGGACTGAGCACGGCCTGAAGATCGTCGGACAGCCATATCCCCCGCGGCATCCACCAATCGAAGTGACTCATAGGGTAGTCGGTCATCTCCTTGCGGAACGCATGGCAGGCCTGGATGATGGCGTCGGTGATCATGCGCATGAGGGAATGGACCCGTCTGGGTTCATCCATCATGGCGTAAATCAGCTGCGTGTAGTCGAAGATCATAGAGGCCACATCGATCGGACTCTGCAGATCCGGCGCACCAATCGGGATTTTATCGCCCACCGCTTTGCGGAAGAAGCGCAAATGCCGAAGTGCGGCCTGGTACAGTTCGCTTTTCTCGAAGTCAGGCCGCAGCGTATCGATCTGATGCGCTTCAGCAATCACATGATGCGGATACGGCGGGCGGTTCGGAAACCAGACCGTTTCACCACCAAACACCTCGGTCATCCACCCTGTGGCGCCGCCAATGGGATGCAAGGCCAGAATCTTGTCATCCCAGAAACCTTCCCGCACGCGCCTTGCAATGGATTCCAGCTGCGTGCGCAGTTGGAGTTCCTCGTCGAAGAACTCCCGGCGGACATCGGCAATGCTTTGCGGCGGAGACGATGGTGATGGCACATCTGTCTTCGGCTTGAATTCGGATGTGATGTCAAAATCCATGAACTCGAACGGAATACGGTCCAGCGGCCTACCTTCATAGAGGGCCGTCAGATTTTGCTTGGCTTGTTTAACCCACGCCTCATCCTGGGGTACAATGTCGAATGTCATCTCGTTTTTCTCCGTGTTTTATTCTTCCTTGAAATAATTTTCCGGGTCTATAGCATTGCATCTAGCGTTCTTCCAGCTTTGTCAAATGGCTCTTGCCCCAGAGGATTTCCGGGCAATCGCCGATGCTTTCGGCTATGTGGTTGTCCACAATACGTACTGCACACCACGTACCGCCACCGAGCCGCAACGTACCCCGGCCGATACCGGCCAGAACCTTCATGGGATGGGGATTGAAGGAGGGGCGCGCATCGCCCTTGCCAGGCATGGACATCAGCGAGGCCTGGCCTTTTGACACGGCCACGAACACGCCATGACTGGCATCCTGCCGATTGGGATACCAGCGCCAGTAGGCATTGTCCGCGAACACATCTACCGGCGGACGGATCAACGAGGAAAGCAGTGTCGTCAGCATCTCGCGGGGATCCGGTGCCGGAATGTAGTACATCGGACGGCTTTTTGCCTGGACATAGGCCAAATGTCCATCCACATCCGGGAACGTCCGCGCTCCTGTGCTGACGACAGGACACGTGGCATCCAGCCAGCCCGGTTCCCAGTCATTTGCCGCCGGCACCGCATCCTGCTCCGCCAGGGCGCTTGCGTACTGTGCGAACGTCAGCGGCCTGATCCCAAGCCGGCGGGCAAAATCCATCGCCAGCGATGCGCCTGTTTCGGCCGCGAATTCCGGTGGCGGCCCGAGGAAGATCACCGGCACGCCGGCATCGCACAAGGCCATCACCTTGGTATATACGGCCATGGGTAGCACCGATGCGTACGGCACTACCAGCACACGGTAGGTAAAACCATTGACCTTGAAGCCACCCTTCACCGGCTTGGCGTGCAGCAGGTTCGGTCCGCTCATCAGGGCCGCGTACTGTCCGCTATCCGCCAATTGCAGGGAGGTGTTGGCATAACAGGTGTAGGTCAGCCGTATCAACCACCTGGGTGCCGCGGCCATTGTCTCCCAGGTGTAGAGCATGGCTACGTCGGTATGCGGCGCACAGGTGTCGCCCACCATCCGATCAAATTGGTCCAATGCCTGCGTGTCCTCGGTCGCCGTGCTCCGCAACGGCTCGGACTGGAAATTTGCCAATCCTTCCGAATAGGGTGAAAGGCAATGATTGAACCAATTGATATGAAACAACATCTTGACGTGATTGAAGAAGCGCAACGCACCGGCGGGCCGGTACCACATGCTCCAGTCGTTATAGTAGGCATCGCGCTGGCCCAGCTCCTTCTTCAATCCTTCGGCCAACAGGTAGTTGAAAAACATGAACTTAGGCTCCAGGACATCGCAGCCACCGTCCGTCCAGACTCCCGTCAGCACCTTGCCCAGTTTGAAGTAGTCAATCACTCCGGCCGCCAGATCCGCCGGCAGGCCGCTCCACGTCTGGTGTGTGCCGAACATCAGGTCGCGTTTGGAGATTTGCCGCGCATGAGCATTATGTTGCGCCTGGGCGCGGTAGTTCATCTCAATCAGCGTCCGCTGGTAGTCGCACCGTACTTTCACGGCTTCCGGAGAGCCGTCCAGGTGGTCGAGGTAGATTAGACGCCCGGCCAGTTCATATCCGTTCACCTGCTGGAACAGCCGCATGAAGCCGATGCCGGCTTTGAAGCAGGTCAGGTCACTCATGCCTTTGCCGGGCTCGTCCCACGTGAATCCGTCTAACGGAATGTCGCGATAGGCATCGAGCAATTCCTCCTGCGCCTTAAGATAGAGCGGATGAGCCACGTCAACCAGCCCCATGGTCTGGACAACCACGTAGAGAACCACCTTGCCAGTATAGCGGGTGGGCCACCGTCCCTTCAGCATCGTCCCTTCAGCCTGGGCAATGAGGGGCGTGGCCGCAAATACCAGGCGCTTGCCTGGCGCATATCGGTAGCCGCCATTTGCGGTGGGCATGAACGCAGCTATAATGCTGTGGACGATCCGTTGTCCAGGCATTTCCGGAAAAATGCAACGGCATTCGAATTTTCCATCTGTCACCGTTGTCTTGACAGAACGGATGGCCCAGAGGGCGGTTTCCGGATGCGCCTCCACAAAAACAGGTCCCCACCAGGCATGGTCGGTGTCGAGCAAGATGCGCAGCCCCTGTTCATGCCCCATGTGGACGATGACTTTTACTGCGTCATGAACTTCGCGTTCCAGCACGGTGCGTTTCTGATGGCGCACGAAAATAATAGCCGAGGAATAGCCCATATCGGCAATCTGTTTGATCCAAGGCTGCGCAAGCTTAGGATTCACGATCCACTCCGGCGACAAGAACATGCCGCCCACCTGTTTCCCCTCAAGCATCTTCCGCTTCGTCATATGAATTTATCTCCTATGATATTTCTCATTGTCAGTTTCGCATGAATTAATCAGGCTAAATCCCAGATCACCCTGGGCCAATGGTGATCATGGCACTGTCGTGGGGTTCCAATCTCACACGGAGGGACACCCGATCCGGCTTGATATCAAGGATTGAGAAAGGTTGATCGCAGGAAATCTGCCGAAGACCAACTCCCCGCAGATGGAGAGTGAGTCGGGGCGCGATCCCTTTCGGCGCATCCGGCCAGGCATCTTCCATGACGATCACGTGAATCTGGCCGTGAGGATCAGAAAATGCAATCAACTTGCCCGCCGTTGTCTCCACCAGCGGCCGCCCTAGAAACCGCAGGACAAGCGCCGTGGACAGGTTCATGAGACGACTCAGGCATTCCTGCCCATACTGGACGTATTCTTTCTGGTCGGCGCGGTTGACCACTGTTGGTGGCACACAAAACAGGGCAGTCCATCCGCACTTGGTCTGATGAATTGTCAATACCGGTCCGACTGCCTGCCCTTGCGCATCCATACCATCAAGCAATGATCGCGCGCCTTTCAGCGCATGCTGTGTCCGGCAGAGTGGATGGTTGCATGTTTCCTGGAGCCCCGCCAGTTTTCGCCATGCCTTGTCATCCGCATAGTCGGGGTTGACCCTGATTGTGTGAACTGGAAGGGATTCTGCAAGGGTGGTGACCCCAAAGAGATCTTCGAGTCCGGTCACTGTTTCGAAGCCTAGCAGATTAATCCCTTGCTTATGCTTCTCACGAATGGATTCAATCATCTCTGTAGACATGTCGGCAAGAGGCGGCAGGACCAATGTGTCAACATCTGCCGGATCAAGATTGCGAATGGATTCCATGTCCAGTAGAAAACCGGCGGGCTGGCCATCGGTCCGAGCCTGTTCATAGGCGTAAGCCGTACATTCCTCGGCCGTGTTGAACATATCGTCCAGCGGCATACCCGGACTTGCCGGTTCGTGATAGTCGGCATGGTTCCGGCATGCAACGGGACTGAACCCGAAAGCAGTTGTCCGCAACGGTTTGGCCGGCGGGGTACGTCTGATAATGCCCCATGTCTTCAGGAATTCCGAAAACTGTTCGCGATCCCACGTGCGGGCATGAAATCCGTAATCCTTCCAGTATTCAAAACCATTTTTCCCGAACCAGACTGCGGCATAGGCGAACTCGAACGATCTCTTACGGAAATACAGGGGTGGAGGATCAAAGAAAGAATACGGAGGATGTCCGAACAGCAATGCCCCATCTGCAGGGCAGGCACAGCCGGCGTACATCTCCACAAACAGGATCTCCTCAGGTGCAACAAGTTTCATTGATGTGAGCTGATATACACCACGCTGGATGTTGTACCGTGCGGCATACGGGTAGTCTTCCAGGAAGACCGGCCCCTTGACGCGAAGGGGTGAGTGAATCACATCATACCCCATATAGAGCGGGAAATAGCCGCCTTTGTAAACTGATGCGTATGTTGGATAATGGTCAGGCGCGCCACAGCGGGTTTGGGGATTCAATACTTGCGCCTGCCTACACGTCTCTTGAAACCGCACTTCCATATGACGGGAGAAATAGTATATCCACTGTTTCCAGTACTGATCCGCAAGTTTCCTAAAAGCCTGGGGGGTCAGCATACCGTCGGAAGACTCGGTCGCCGCAAGTTCTTGTTGATGGCGCGGATTATTCACCATTTCCTGTATGAATCTACGGAATTCCTCAAGTACCTCTCCCTTGTAGCTCTGCCGCTTCCACAGATCGTAGCGTAAATTGAGGGGAATTACATAGTCCGCTTTCCTGGCAAGATCGGAATAAAGCGAAGGATCAGGATTGCTTGCGTTGTTCAATATGAGCAGCCATTGACGACGGTAGGCATGGAGGACAGACCAGACTCGCTGGGAGCGTCCAAAATCAGGCTGGAAATAGACGCCGCTCATATAATGGCATTCATCTACGGCATGTTCCTGCCATGGATCGAATACATTGGTTGACAAGTCTCGAATCTCTCGTGGATAGGAATACAATTCCGGAAGCCCCGACGCCAGTGGAGCGGTCAAGGCGCATGGATCGGTTGGCATGATTTCAAAAGCACACCGCCGTTCAACAACCACCCGGTTCCCTTCGCTCCACTGTACTACGAGATGATAGACACCGACCCCTGGCGAATCCAGCACTTGTATCTCCGCTACCAGGGTTTCAACTTCCAAACACCGTTTCAGATCAACCGACAGGGTGTCATCTGCTTGTTTCCGTTCATACTGCAATTCTACCTGGATGCGTTCGCGGAAGGCGTTTTCCATGAACGCATGTGCCGTCCATTCGCCACTCCTGATGGAGGCATCCCGCAGACGCAGATGCGTACGGAATACGCAATTCTCCGTTTCCATAAAAAAGTGATTGGCGCGCGCAAAAGCAAGTGCCTGGTTGTAACGCGGATCATCTTTCGGCAACTGCCGGCATACCGCCTTGTCCTCCGGCGAGGCAATCTCCAAAATCCGGCATCCCGGACGTAGTGGCGCACCAACGTAGAGTATCCTCCCTGTTCCGGGATCAATCCAGGCCTCAGTTGGTCCGCCACGCTGATGTCTGGCCGCCTCGTGCTGGTAGAACTCGTAACCCACAAACAGACGGGCGTTCGCCGGCAACTCCTCCAGCCGGATATTGACTTCAACCGGACATTCGGCATCGACCGGCATAAACAGGAAATTTTTATTCTCTTCAGAGTGATGCAAGCCCACTCTCCCATTCACGAGATAGTAGAGTCCCATCGGGATGCCTGCGTTTGTCTCCAGTCTGATATACGGTTTTATCAATTCCTCATTGCAAAAATAAAACCCCCCGGGAACTGATGGTGATTCATGCGTAGAGCCGCCTGTCAGGCGGACGCTCAGGACGGCATGACAGTCTCCGATTTTGCGTGCCGCAATTTCAAATACGAAAGGCTTCTGCATGCCGTTGACAGCCGCCGGGAATTCCACTCTGATGGGTGCCCATATGTCACATATTGCAAAATATTTTGGGGACGTAATGCGTACGAACTCCAGAAACAAGTTGCGTCCCAGCGCCGAAATATCCTTTTCGGTGGCACCAACTGCAGCCGAATTATCGAAAGCAATCTGCCCCGGCGCGGTAAAAGTCCGGTTGGAATCATGAAACGGCTCCATCTCAATGCCGCCGCAAACCACCTTGAACCGGTCGAGGCCAACATCCAGACACAGACTCAGCGGCTGTGACGTGTCTTTGATGGGTTTCTCCTCCCTCCGCGTCTGGAACGGCTGATACCTGCTGTTGGCATAGCTCCCGAAGGTGGCCATTGTACCGTCAGCGCCCCATTGGATATGCACGTAATACCCTATTCGAGATTTGGTGTCGTAGCGGAAATAAATGATGATGCCGGTGGCTCTATTGTAATGGACATCCCCACGGCACTGAAGTTCGAGCGAGAATTCAGACAGCGGCGGTGTCAGCGCAATGTGCTTGTTCCCCGGCAAGAGGATGGCAAATGCACCACTCAGCACATAGGCATGCCCGTGACTCATCGCCGAATGGCGTTCGAGCATCCATCCATCCGGGTATTCGTAATCCACATGCGACTTGAATTCATCATAGAACTCAAAATGGGGCGGCTTGCTTTTTGCTTCCATCACCTGTCTTCCGTCCACAGCCGCATCCTTTCTTTTCCTAATCATTTTCATATCCTCTTTCCATATTGTTTTTTTATGTCATGCAGCATCACGTGTCGCCGATTTCATATTCAAGACGCATCCGCACGCTTTCGCCTTTCTTGCGGATACGAACAACACCAAACGGTTCAAGCGTGAACCAGTGAACCCCGGCATCAATGAAAAAACGCTTAACTTCAGCCCGGCGAAAGCGAAGCTGAATGAAACGTCCTGTCGGTGGCATCTCGACCCGTAGCATACCCCCCTGCGGCTCAAGCAGTTTTGTGCCGTCGTTTTCCAGAAGATATCGGCTGGGCATCCGCCCTCCATTTCCCTCGCGCAATCGTAGCAAAGGAGATGTCAGCCGCGGAAAGTAGTGGGTCACATTGGGCTGTAGCGCCATGCAACAGGCTTCCAGCCGATTTGTGGCTTGGGTGTCAATCGCGATGGTTCTACAGCCACGCTCTATCCTGATAATGCGGCGCACCTCGGCGATTTCGTTTTGCCCGACACATTCCACCGAGACCTCACCTCCATCACATTCCTTTACCTTAAGCGCAAATGGACGCCCCCAAAGGGAAGATGGATTCAGACGCGCATTGAAGAAGATCGTCTCGCGCCAGCCTCCAATCGAGTTTGCACCCCACGGAGAACCCAGGGAAGGATTTCCTGGGATGCGGAATTCGTTGGAAGCCCATTGCTGATAGCCGTGACTTATGGCTGACCAGGGATTTTCTCCAAGCAGTACCCATTCAATCATGGTTGCACCAAAATCCGGCAGGATCCCTATTGCAATCAGACCATTCGTCAATACAACCAACCGATGGCCAAACTTTGTTTGCAGCTCAATTATTCGACACGAATGGTCGCTGGCATCAATCAGAGAAGGAATGATTAACTCTGGTTCGAGCGGGGACAATGACTTGGTCGGTCGGAATGCAAGCGCCTCTCGGACAACCTGCTTCATATGCTGATGCAGGGATTGGTTCCGTGCAGCCTTACTGCAAGAAATCGCCGCCATCTGCTTTTTCAGTCGGCCTTCGATCATCTTCAGTTGACCGCTCAGGATTCGTTTTTCGTCCTGACATCGACTTTCCATCAGAGCAGTCCTCCAAAACAAGAGCCGTTCTCCCTCCAACGTGGCGTTACACCATGCTTCGCCCAGCGCTGGATTCGACAAGCCGAAGACATCGCGGGCGAAATGGCTCAGCACGGACTTCCGTTTCAGCTTCGGATTCCTGGACCACTGCCCCGTGGCGTATATCCCCAGAGTGGAATCCTTCCAGCGAGTCCTTTCCCAAATGGTGGTCATCGTGCCAAGACAAATACCGTTTCGTCCGACGCCATCTTGGCGCGGGGGTCGAATAAAACGGGCAGCTCCCTTGACCTGACCCTCTATGTTCGGGATCGTGCGGGCGTAGTCCGCACGCATATTATGGCCGGGGGACACCGCAGGCGCGGCAATCACATCAAAACCATGGCAACACAAGTAAGGCACGGCGGGAAAATTCGGCTGATGATCATAAAACCAGTAGGCGATGATTGTTTCCTTGGGAAGATAATCCATACCCTCAGGATGATGGAAAAGCATGTCGTGCCACATGATAGGGCGCCGGCCATATTTCAATACCATATGGGCAATGCGTCCCATAGCCTGTCCATACAGGGCCCCCATACCGCGTTCTCGTACCACATCCTTCGCCCTGTTATCGAGTTGGGAAAGATTCATCTCATCACCGTTGATGAAAACATAGGAACTTGAAAAACAAGGAAGTACTTCCTGAAAAATATCATCGAAAAGTTCATATACTGCCGGATTTAGAATGTTAAACTCCACACTGTTGGGAAAAGCAAGATGCCGGTACTTCGGTTTTTCCAAGATGTGTCTTGAATGCCCCATCGTTGTGAGCGACGGAATGAAATCAATTCCCTGAGTCCTTGCATACTCGGCGAGTTGTCTCATATCCTCCATCTTGTAGGCGTGGGCACCAGATAGCTGCGGATGCCGTCGGAACTTCCAGAGATCCTCCATGTATAGGACGATCTCGTTCAATCCGCATTCGGCGGTGAAGCGAACCAGACTGCGGAGGGATTCCAAGGAATCATAATTTCCACGAGCAAGGTCATAGTGAACTCCGCGAAAAGGCTGCACATGGTTGAAAGAATCTCCGTTATCCTGCATTTCAATCAGCCTCCCTGATAAGCCGTATTCAAGAAAGTTTCCACCATAGCCGGCAATTCCATTTTCGCGCTGTTGCATGGCAGCGTGGTGTCCCAGTATCCGAACTCGAAATTGGGGGCTTTTACCTTAGGTTCGTGCTCCATCTGGGAGAAAAAACGTTCTCTTAGATTCATATTTATCTTTCCATGTTGAAACCAAGATATATTGGTTCAATCTTTTTGTGGTTCTTTCTGTCCTGTTTTTCATTTATCTTTTCGTAAAAATATCCGGTTTCTGTCACGGCAGCCAACTCAGACGCAGTTCCGGAACGGACTGGTTAAACTTACTACTGTAGTTTGGTTCATTCGGAGCCCAGCGCAGGATATTTTCACCGTTTTTCCGGATCAGGCCACTGATGTCCAAACTGCGCATATGTGGCGGCGTACTGACAACCTGGTTGTTGAGGATAAACCACCCCAGGGACGCAGCCGGGGATTCCAGGAAGACGCGTTTGCCCGGCCAGTCTTTCGGCAGGGTAAAATGCGTTTCCAGATAGGTGAACCGGGCTGGTTTTCCGACCTTGACCTCCGTGAGGACGTTCACATCTCCGGCGGAGAACCAGGGTTCCGACAACGCTGTCACCGCTACCGGACGAGGCATGGCCTGCAAATAGAAAATGCCAGTCACGCCAGAGGGATGTCCTCGCGGCTTCTTGGGATCGGACAGGCGACCATCCACCTCCAACGCAATGCTCAAGACTTTTGATTCTAACTGTTCGGGGGTCAATTCAATAAGGAAGGAGCCGACCGCTCCCAGTTGTAACGGTTGCCTGATGGCGGCAGGCTTGCCATTGATCCATAGCCGACCGCGCATTCCAATGCCCCAGAACCAATCTTCCGCGTTGAAAACCAGCTGGATGCGCTGCCCTTTCCACTCTGTCGGAATGGAAATCTCCTTGGTGAATTGCGCCACGGCATCTTCCGGCAGTCCCATGCTGGCAAAGGCTCCGAGCTTCACTGTTTTCCAATCTGAAGCATTGAAGCCGGATTGGATCCAGTCTTCGTTTGTTTGTCCGGTGGACATACGCCAGTCTTCCGCCAGGGGCAGGACATCTTTCGGCATCTTCACTGCTTCCGTCTTGTCCGGAGGCTGAATTGGAGGCAGAGCCCGCCAGATTTTCTTCTGTACATCAAACCATCGCAGGGCTGCACGGTCCAGATCGACGGACGGTGCCGCATACATGCGGAACTGCATTAGACCGTAGGGCGTTTCCGGCAATGTGAACTTGCCGTCCTTCCAGGCAACCGGAAGGCGTGGGTGGCCGTTGGCTGATATTTCCACAACTTCGCCAAGAGGAACCGTCCGCCGCAGTGAAACAGTGGCGGAGGTCTTTTCGTCGCCCTTCGGAACCATGCGTACAACCGGATACAGATCATAGACTCCGTTCTTGCTTGCCCAATGTTCCGCCCAAATATTCCGGTCGCCGGTCCAGCTGTCGCGCGGCACGCCGAGAGAGCTTAGAAATTCATCCAGCAGGGAAGCACTGCGCTCATCGTTAAATATCCAGTGTCCGTCCATGTCCCGCATGCGCTGGTAGAAAGGCGTGCCAAGGAGGATGAAGCGGCCGCGGCCTTCACGTACGTCTGCAATGGCCATGGCACCGTTGTCGGCCCATAGGGCGACGGGCCGAACGCCCTCGCCTTTTCCGTTGATGCTTACCGCTCCGGAGTATTCCTTGCCACTGTAACTGATCATCGCCCCGCTGCCTTCGATCTCCTTGCCGCGCAGGCTGGGCAGCAGATCCTCATCCTCCATAAAGCGCATCTTCGCCAAGGGCCATTTGTGGAAGTTCTCATCCGACATATACCTCGGTGTAATGGTCAACCCCCACGCCTTGGCCAGCGCCCAGGTATTCGCTTGGGACGGCGAGTGCCGTCCAGTATGGTGCTGGGCGACAAAGATGCCGCCATTGCGGACATAGCGTTTGATCCCCTCGTTATCCTCATCGGTCAGGAGCACGGTGCCGTCGTCGATGACAACTGGAAACTTGTTGATCATTCCATTTGTGATATCTGGTACTTCCAGATAGGCGAAATTGCGTCCTGTGCTCTGTAGGGCGCCGCGGCCCAAATCCCAGTTCCACGGTTCGCCGAAACCCAGCCGGCAGGCGCGGGTGGAGCGCAGGATTGCAATGGAAGGCAGCGGCAGATCCATTTTCCCGATGCAATGCATCAGCTCCAAGTTGTTGTCCACCCATGCGCCAACCTCGGGATTTGTTTCCTTCCGATACGCGGACGAAGAAAATACCAGATCAACGGCGTGATCGCCATACATCAGATAATACGTCATCGCCGTCTGCATCGCGGCGACGGTCGGAGGCGGCCCCCCCTGCTCGCAGCTATAGGGCAGGCCATGGGCGGCACCCAGCCGCGCACCAAACATCGGACACCAGTAAGAACCCGACCCACCCGTGTCATGAGGATATGCGCCATACTTTTCGCAGAGGGGGATTATTCCATCAAGCAGATTAATAGTAGCCGCCAGTTTCAACGGCCGATTGGGATCGGCGGTACGGAAGGCGCGCAAGGTGTTCTCATAGGAGCGCATTTTCAGCCAGGTATCGAAATTGATGGCATCAAACCAAAGGCGGTTCTCCGCTTCTGCCATGTACGGATAATCACGCAATAGGGTATGCCCCAGGAATATGTAGCCGGGCACCGGACAGCCCAGCGTGTTGATGACCACCTGGTTTTCGCCGGCCTTTAAGGCATTGCCCACCTCGGAACATTGGGAAAATTTCGCTTCGTGATCGCCGATGCTGACTTTCTTCAACTTTTCTCCGTTGATATAGACATCAAAAAGCGGAGTGTATGCAGTAACATCGTAGAGAGTGTTTCGGGAAATATGCATATATTTCAAGGCTGATGCCTGTTCCGCGTTGAGCGTAATGGTTTTTCGCAGCCAGTAGTCCGGAGTTTTTTCCCGCCCCTTGCTTGAGCGATTAATCGCGCCGCCGTAAATAAGCAGCATTGGGTCGTTGCAATGCGTTGGATTCCATCCTTCCTTAGGCGCACCCTCAGCTGTATACCATTTTGCAGTAACGCCTGCCTTTTCCAGGTCGGCATGCCCTTCCCAGACGCCTACCAGATCAAGACACCGCGCATCATAGCCTAGAAAATCCTGCGGCTCCGGAACCTTCACCTCATTCCAGCTGCGGTAGAAATCTTTCCGTCCCTTGTGCAGTAGTCCTGTTTTCTGCAAATCCAAGCCCAGCTCATCTTTCAGGTATCGATGCCAAAGATCTTTGATTTCCGGCATTCCGGCAGCCATGGCCAATGAAAGAATGCTGGCGCTGCAGTTTTCGCTGACCACCATGCAGCCGCCGACAAAATTTGGATCAGTATTCAGTTCCTTAGCAAAACGCCGCTGGAAATCCTGAAGGTAACGATCTGTGGCTGCTGGTGTTTCGGTGCCGCCGACGGGGACCAATTGTCCAGGGGCAGCGTATGCCTGTAAATGCAAATTGGGATAGAAGACTTTCAGGGCTGCGGGGGTGATATACGGAAGTGGCTCATAATTCCAGCTGGCTGCGGTGAGGGACGGCCAAAGATAAGTGCGATATGGAATGTCGTATTGTTTCATTGTGGCCGCAAACCAGTCCGTGATGGAAGTGTCCAGCACGCCAGGCGCGACATATCGGGAATTGGACGGCGGTTGTGCAGCGAGGGTGAACCGGCGTTCCTTCGCCCACTGGAAATCTCCGGGTATGTCCCGTGCAGCACCGCCACCGCCCCACCAGGTACCGGTGCCGGCATTGTCAAAGCAGTCCAGCCAGCGAGGGTAGGCTTTTGGCGGAATGGGCTTCCAGTTCGCAGCATTCGCCTTTTCAACCAGTTCACCTAAATCCTTTCCATTCCTGGCAAATAGGATATGACATTTATAGTCTTCCAGCCCGAGCAGCCATAATCCTGAGCCATCCAGCTCCAGGACCGTGCCTGGCAATCCAGCGCTTATTGACTGTTTGATGTCGCCGAACCCCAGGAGATCGGCCATGAACTTTGATCCGATGACGGTGGAATGGCCGGCGTCCTCGGCGGAAAAGGTAATCCATGAAGAGCGAATGGCTCCTTCTCCAAAAAAACGGGAGGATACATTGACAGTTCCCATCCCGCGCAGTTCGACCTTTCCCTTTTCTTCTCCTCCGGCCTTTGGGTTCACACAGCCAAAGATTATTGCCATCAGCCCGATTCCCATGAAAAGAGACAGTCTCTTCCACGGCCATTGGTTGATTTGCCTTACTTCCATTTTTTCTCCTATCTTGAGTTTTTGTCCCTATTCTTATTTTCTCTTCAGTCTTTTCCCGATCTTTTTATATCTGCCGCCTGCCGTGTTTTATCATGGCAATGTGTTCGCCCTGTATGTCCAGAGAGTGGAGGAATGACTGTCGTTTTCACGGTATTGGTCTGCGGATGGATTTGCGATACGGTTATCTGTGTTGCTCGCCCACCTTCCCGAACCATCGGCCAGAATGACATTGAATCCTGACGGCGCATAACTGCCTTTAGGATGATTCATTAGATATGTTCCGCCAGTGCCTGACATATAGTAAAAATCAGCTAAGACTATATATTTCGCCGTGACGGCATTCAAAAGCCGCTGTGGCGAGGCAGACTGGCACGTCACAGCTGTATTGAATGAGTAATGGACCCGCGGCTCGATAGTGCCGGTTGTCTGCTCGAAGTACTGCTGGGTAAAAGGCAGGGAAGTATAGAGGGGAGTGCCGGATTTATAGAATTGAGAGGGGCAGATCCATACTGAAGACAGATCCAAATATAAACCTTTGCCACTACTCTTCCAGCCTTGGGCGAGGAGCCCCAATGCGCCATAATTTTTTGATGGAGTCCACATGTATGAGCCTTTCTGCTCCCTCAGCCAGCTGTCCGTAGCGTAAGGCAGCCAATCGTCATTATCTCCAGAATACATGAAAATAGCCAGACCAATCTGCCTTTCATTGCCAAGGCACTGGATACGTTTCGCCTGTTCCTTCGCAAGACTAAGAGCCGGAAGGAGCATCGATGCGAGGATGGCGATGATCGCTATTACAATAAGCAATTCGATCAAAGTAAACAGTTCAAGCCGCATTATGTCACGCCTTTTCGTATTTACCTTATCGCCCAAGCCGAGGTGAACATTGCACCTACACGGATTCCCCCCCTGTCCTTCTTCACAAGCCATTCGGTTGTGTTTGGATGGATAGTTGTTCATTTTCCCAAATCCCTCCTTTTCCATTCTGCTTTATGTTGCTGCCTTAAACATCAAAAGCCCCGCATCATGATTCGGAAATAACAGGAGGAATATGAAGGCCCATAGCCGATACTGTCTCTTTCCTGATCAGCCTGACAAGCATCTTCACAGCCTCCACCCCCACTTTCTCCATGGACTGAATTATCTTCGGGTAGGCGATCCTCCCCCCCCCCCGCGGCGGGG
>JBAQUG010000161.1:0-4456 GCA_049297395.1 Victivallales bacterium
ACAGCCAGGTCCGCCAAGATCCGGAAGACAAAGAAAAACTGATTTTGCAGGCAGCCGTCCGCAAGATTTCTGCCAGTTCGCAAAATAGTATTCGATGTGGGAAGAGGGCGACATGTTCTTGCTTGAAAAACGGTTTCTTCCGGTTATGCTCTGCCGTATGGTGCTGGCAGGTGTGTTGACGGCGTGCATGGAAGGCGGGGCTGCGATGGCTCCAGCGGGCATCTTGACGACAGGTAACGGCAAAATCATCGTGCCTGATCTGCAGCCTGCGGTTGCAGGTCTGGGCGTGAGCGTTCGTTCGTTCCGCATGGGATTCACCACGTGGCCTGTTGATGCAACTGTGGAAGGCGTGGAAGCGACTTACGCCTTTATCGACAAGCACGCAGATATTACCGCCATCCATCTTGACGGCGGTGTGCCTTGGCAGGAAATGCTGGATAAGAAACCCTTTCCGAAACATATTCAAGATTATTTTAAGGCGCCGCTGAAATAGCAGGAAGCTTTACCGGTTTGAGCACCTGCAAATCGCGAGTCCTGCAATATTAAGCCTGCGTGAGAAGATTGTTAGAACTATGTTAGCCGCTTGAACTTGGGTCTTGATGTGGCAGAATATAGAATGGAAAATGTTTAGCATCGAAAAAAGGTATCAGGTGTTTAATGGCAAAAGGCAATATATTCGTAGTGGACGACGAGGAGGACATTCTTGAGCTGATTCGCATGAACCTTGAACGCGAGGGCTACAAGGTCACCTGCATCGATGCAGGTGAGGAGTGCGTTAAAAAGGCAAGGGAGAAGATTCCCGACCTTGTCCTTCTCGACCTGATGCTTCCCGGAATCGACGGGCTCGATGTCTGCAAGATACTCAAGAACGATTCGAAGACGCGCCACATTCCGGTCATAATGCTGACGGCCAAAGGGGAAGAGAGTGATATTGTCACGGGCCTTGAGCTCGGGGCGGACGACTACATAACCAAGCCTTTCAGCCTGAAAGTCCTCATCGCCAGGATCAAGGCTGTGCTGAGGAAAGGAACTGCTTCTCCTGAACCGGGTTCCGCCGAGGTCATCAAGAGGAAGAATTTGGTCATAGATCCCGGTCGCCGTGAAGTCACTGCCTGCGGGAAGAAGATAGACCTTACATTCACTGAATTTGAAATTCTTGCGTATCTCGCAAGAAGGCCGGGATGGGTTTTCACCAGGAACCAGATTGTCAACGGAGTCAAGGGCGGAGGGTATCCTGTCACTGAAAGGGCGGTGGACGTCCAGATCGTGGGATTGAGGAAGAAGCTCGGTGCCGCTGCTGATATGATCGATACCATACGGGGAGTCGGCTACAGGTTCAATGACTGAGGGAAGTAGCTCGGGCATTCCTGCCCGAGAAAGAACCGGTGAACCGGCGAACCGGCGAAACGGAGAGGGAAATGCGAAAAGAGTTCGAAAGTGCGGAAGTTCGTGAGTTCTGGATTTCTACTTGAAACTTAAAACCTAAAGCTTAAAACTGAAATACATGGCAAGAAAAACAATATTCTATCATATTCTTCCCTACTATCTGCTGATAATAGCGCTTACCCTGTGTGCGTCGGCCTGGTACACTACCGTCCTTCTGAAGGAATTCTATTTCAAGCACGTGCAGGAGGAGCTTGAAATCAGATGCTCGCTCGTTGAAAAGGACGTTTCCGATCTCGCCGGTGCATCGGATTATATCGGACTCGACATATTCTGCAAGAAGTTTTTCAAGGCGAACAAATCGAGGCTGACTGTGATAGCCCATGATGGCAAGGTCTTCGCCGACTCACTGGAGGATCCCGCGAAGATGGAGAATCATTCGGGGCGCATTGAGATATCCGACGCCTTGAAATCTGGAACAGGCCGTTCTGTAAGATATAGTCCGACTCTGCACCAGAACATGATGTATGTTGCAATGCCCCTGGAAATAAAAGGCAAATCATCAGCCGTACTCAGGATATCGGTATCAGTAAGCCTTATCGACCAGACGCTCCATGAGATCTATAAGAAGATAATAATTGCCGGCCTTGTCGTTGCAGCGTTCTCGATACTGATGTCGATATTTGTCTCCCGCCGGATATCCAGGCCGATACTTGAGCTTGAAAGAGGCGCTGCGAATTTCGCAAAAGGCAATTTCAGCAGGAAGCTTGCCGTCTCCGAGATTGACGAGATAGGCGAGCTTGCAGGATCTATGAATTACATGTCCGACGAGCTTAACAGGAGGATGAGGGAGATTCTTGAACAGCACGGCCGGCTGGAAACCATATTGTCGAGCATGATGGAGGGGGTTGTCGCAGTAGATGCCGAAGGACGCCTCATAAACATGAACCGTTCCGCTTCCGCGCTGTTGAAGACACCGGAAGCATATGCTGGAAAACTATTCCATGAGATTATTAGAAATGCATCCCTGCAGAGTTTCATAGACACCGTCCTTGCTGAAAAGAATACCATAGAGAAGGAGATCAGCTTCTATGATGAAGAACACCGGCACCTGTATGTGCGCGGAACAGTGCTGCATGATCCCGAAGGCGGATGCATAGGTGCGCTCCTCGTGATGAATGACATTACGCGCCTGAAAAAGCTGGAGAACATGAGAAGCGAGTTTGTCTCCAATGTCTCGCATGAGATCAAGACGCCCATTACGGCGATAAAGGCCTCTGTCGAGACATTGCTCGACAATGGCTTGAACAAGGATGAGATCGACAACCTCCTTAAGATCATAGGCAGGCATACGGACAGGCTGTCATCCATTGTCGAGGACATATTGAGCCTGTCGAAGCTTGAACAGGAGAAGTCTCCGGACGAATCGAAGTTCACTGAGACGCTGCTTGAGAACGTGATCGAGTCCGCAGTCGCCGACTGCAGGGAGAAGGCGGACAAGAAAGGTGTAAGTTTCATAATAAACTGCAACAGCGGCATTGTAGGCGTCATGAACAGCTCCCTCATGGAGCAGGCCATTGTCAACCTCATAGACAATGCGATAAAATACAGCGATGAGAACATGTCCGTTGAAATTGAGACGTTCAAGGACGACGGGCATATAGTCATCAGCGTCAAGGATCACGGCTGCGGGATTCCCCGGGAGCATCTTTCGAGGATATTCGAGAGGTTCTACCGTGTTGACAAGGCGCGCAGCAGGAAGCTCGGCGGTACGGGCCTAGGACTTTCCATAGTCAAGCACATTGCCAATGTGCATGGCGGGAAGGTCGAAGTCGAAAGTGCCGTCGGCAAAGGCACTAAGTTTTCAATAATATTACCAGGAGCAAAATGATCGTAGATTTGAATGATTCGATTGATTTGGAAAATGACGGAATGAATGAAGAAGGCAATTTCCCCATGACAGGTTTCATCAGGATGCATAAGCCACAGGCGATGATAACCGATGATTTCCGCAGCAGCATTTCACCGAGCAATCCCGGAACGGACATTTTTTTTATAGCATACGCCAGCAATGCATGACAGGCCGTCTTGGTTTTATACCGCTTCAATGTGATTGAATTGCTTCCCCTGTCCGACCTATGGGCGCACCCGTCTTTAACATAAAACTAACAAATGCCTAACGGGCGTCTAATCGTTGCCTGATATCATGATAACAAATGAAATACAAAACTCTATTTATCAGCGATGTTCATCTCGGGACGACAGTCTCGCAGACAGGCCGGCTTCTGAAGTTCCTAAAGGAAAACGAATTTGAGAAGCTCTACCTGGTCGGGGACATTGTCGACATGACCGCAATCAGGCGCCGTTATTTCTACTGGGATGAAAACCATAATACGCTTCTTCAGAAAGTCCTGCGCCTGGCGAGAAAAGGCGTTCAGGTGGAATATATCTTCGGCAACCATGATGTGTTCCTCGAGTTCTTCATCCACGAGCATTTCGGGAACATCAACCTCAAGGAAAGGGATATCCATATTACCGCAGATGGCCGGAAATGCCTTGTAATGCACGGCCATCAGTTTGATGGTGTAATAAAGGAGCTTCCATGGCTCTACTGGCTTGGTGACACCATGTATGACTTAGCCCTTTTCATGAACACCTGGTTCAACAGGGCAAGGTATCTGATAGGGAAGGACTATTGGTCGTTGTCGCTCTACCTGAAGACAAAAGTAAAGAACGTCATCAAGTTCGTAAATAATTATGAACAGCTCGTGATCCATGAAGTGAAAAATGACAGGATCTTTGACACCGTGATTGTAGGCCATATCCATATGGCGGCTGACAAGGAAATTTCAGGAATACGGTATTTGAACTGCGGGTGCTGGACGGAATTCTGTTCCGCCGTGGTAGAACACCAGGACGGAAGACTTGAATTAATCGTGGTTGAATAAGGCGGTCTTCAGGCGCCGGGACTGCGGAAATATATTGCTTTACCCGCTGTTGTTTTTAACGCAACATTATTTCGCCCCTAACATTTGCCTAACATGCCAGCTGTAAAATAAAAATATAATAAAAA
>JBAQUG010000162.1:0-3869 GCA_049297395.1 Victivallales bacterium
GCGCGGACAATCGTGCAGATGTTCTTGGAGTATGCCACTTTCGCCGAAAGTGGCTCGAGGCTCTTTCGGCGAAAGAGCCATACTTGATTGCGTAAATGAGGCTGACACACCCAGCTTAACGCTTACCTTTTTTTTAATTCTAAGTTCTAAAATAGCCCTCTATTACACCCCATCTTCTTGTCTATAAATCACATGACTCTTCCCGGGGTACGATCAGGCTGAATCAGGGTACGATCAGGGTACGATCAGCGGTAAGGCTCCTCATGCGCTGTTTTTGTCATTTTATTTGGCTGTGGAATTCCCTGGGCATATTGTTGGGCGGTTCATCCCATAGGAAACATCTGCTTGCATTTTGAGTTATTTCATATAATTTCCATAATCATTCAATGATTTAATTTTCTAATGCAGGCAGGCGCTGCGTTTCAATATCGATGAGCGATGATAATACAGGAACTGGACGACAAGAAAAGAAAATATTCTCACGGCTTCTCAGGCTGAGCTGGCACTACCGTGCCGGCTGCGTGAAAGTTATAATATTCCAAGTCCTTCTGCTTGCCTTCGAAATCTCCGGTCTTGCCCTTATCGGCGTAGGAGTGGACTACATAAAATTCGTGGCGGTCGCCGGAGCCGCGACTGCAAAACCGCCTGCCTGGCCGTTCGGGTTCAAGCCCCCGGTCGAATGGTCCCCCATGGAGATACTCATTGCAATCGCCATCGCCAACATTGTTTTCGCGATGATCCGCTATTTTCTGACCTACCAGTGCAGCGTTGCGGTCGTCAAGCTGCTTCAGCAGGGGATTGTCGTTGATCTCAGGGCGAAGATATACGAGAAATTACAGAGGCTGAGCTTCAAGTTCTTCGACTCAAGGACAAGCGGCACTCTCATAAACCGTGTGACCGGGGACGTGCAGTCGGTGCGGCTTTTCATCGATGGCGTGATAATCCAAGGCGTAGTCATTATAATTTCCCTGGCCGTGTATATATCGTACATGCTCATGATCCACGCCAGTCTGACGCTGGTCTGCATGCTAGCAGTGCCCTTCATGTGGGTGTTCTCCGTTTACTTCTCGAAAAAGCTCAAGCCGGCATATGTCAAGGACCGTGACAATGTCGACAGGATGATCCTTGACATGGTTGAGCGCGTCCAGGGAATCCACGTCGTCAAGGGGTTCGCCCGTGAAAATGAGGAGCTTGTCAAGCTTGGCGCTGACAACAAGGCCGTGCTGGAACAGAAATGGAAGATCTTCAAGTTTGTCAGCATGTTTGGGCCACTGATAGATCTGCTGAGCCAGTTCAACGTCATACTCCTCCTCGCATATGGAGGATATCTTGTAATAAACGACGAGCTCCCTCTGGGAACCGGTCTTATAGTCTTTCTCGGGCTTCTCCAGAGATTTTCAGGCCGTGTCAATACCCTTGCCGGGATAGTCGACAATATCCAGCAGAGCGTTGCGGCTGCAGGCCGTGTCTTTGAAGTGCTTGATGCTCCGATAGAGATCCAGAGCCCCCGGAACGCGGTCAGGATAAAGAAGGCGGACGGCGCCGTGGCCTTCAAGGGTGTTTCCTTCGAATACAATCCAGGAGAGCGGGTGCTCGACAATATAGATTTCGAGATCAAGCCCGGTCAGTTCGTAGGCATACTCGGCACCACGGGATCCGGGAAGAGCACCCTCCTCAGCCTCGTGCCCAGGTTCTATGACGCCAACATGGGATCCGTGATGCTCGATGGAAAGGATGTCAGGCGATATGATGTCAACGATCTCCGCCGGCAGATAGGGATTGTCTTCCAGGAGAGTTTTCTTTTCAGCAACACCATAGCTTCAAATATTTCCTTCGGTCATCCAAATGCCACAAGGGATGAGATCATGAAGGCCGCCAGGATAGCCTCAGTCCATGATTTTGTCATGACCCTGCCCCAGGGGTACGATACCGTGATAGGAGAGGCGGGCTCGGATCTTTCCGGCGGGCAGAAGCAGAGGCTTGCAATAGCCAGATCGATCCTCCTCGAACCTTCCATCCTCCTGCTCGATGATCCCACTGCCTCGGTTGATCCGGAGACGGAAAAGGAAATATTCGAAGGCATAGAGGGCGCCATGAAGGGAAGGACCACGTTCATGGTCACGAACAGGATAAGCGTACTGAAACGGTCCGATGTTGTCCTGGTGATGCACCGGGGGCAGATAATCCAGCGCGGCACGCACGAAGAGCTGATAAAGGCGAAGGGGCATTACCGCAGGTCGGCGATCATACAGTCTGAATTTGAAAAATCCCAGGCGGACGGGCAGACGCCAAAGGAAGCGACATGAGCACGCTGAAGCAATCACCGATAGCATACATAAGGAAGGATCAGGACCGCGGGCAGGACAAGAAGCCGTTGGACTACGGGATGTTCGTGCGGATCTTCTCATATACGAAGCCTTACGCCTCCAAGAGGAACATTCTTCTCGGATTCGTCATATTGCGTTCCATCCAGCTGCCGATACTGCTCTGGGGCATAGGCGCAATAATCAATGGTCCGATATATCGGCATGATGTCAGGGGGATGTTCTGGGCTGTCGGGGCGTTTCTGGCCTTCACTCTTTTCACGCAGATCACGTTCCATTACCGGCAGAAGCTCGCATTGGAGCTGGGCGAACTTGTGATCCATGATGTGCGGCGCGATATTTTCAAGCACATGATGAACATGCCGATGGGGTTCTTCAGCCGTACAAGGCTTGGAAGGCTGATCAGCCTCATCACTTCCGACTCGGAAGCTGTACGAAATGGTATCCAGTCGGTAGTGTTTGTCACGATGGTGCAGGCCGGAAACATGATAATCGCCGCCATGCTGATGTTCTGGTACGACTGGAAGATGTTCCTGGTCGTACTTGCGATGGCTCCAATCATCTGGGGGCTGAACCGTTATTTCCGCCAGAGGCTTATCAACGCCTACCGTGAAGTGCAGGAGAGTTTCAGCCGTGTCACCGCCACCGTGGTGGAGTCGATCAAGGGCATGAAGATAATCCAGAGCTATGCGAGGCAGGATCTGAATTCTGAAATATTCCGCGACCTTGTATACGATCATTCCACATACAATCTCAGGGTGACTCAGGCGGAGGCGACCTTCCTCCCCCTGCTCGAAGTGAACAGCCAGTTCTTCCTGTCCGCCCTCCTGGTCTACGGGGGATCCCGTGTGCTCGGCCATGACATGACCCTTGCAAGCTTCATTTATTTCTTCTTCCTGTCAGGCATGTTCTTTTCTCCCATACAGGTGCTGGCCGGACAGTACCAGCAGGCGCTTACCGCCATGGCCGGAGCCGAAAGGCTGTTCAAATTCCTGGACAGCAAGCCGGACTGGCAGGATCATGGGAATGTTGTAAAACTGGATAAGGTAGATGGAAAGATCGAATTAAAGGATGTCACATTCGCATATAAGCCCGAAAGGAATGTCCTTGTCGATATAAACTTCACGGCTGAACCCGGACAGACTGTCGCGCTTGTCGGCGCAACCGGCAGCGGCAAGACTACCATTACCAACCTGATAACGAAATTCTATCTTCCCAGCCAGGGCAGGGTCCTCATCGACGGAAAGGACATCCTGGAGATAGAGACGAAATCGCTGAGGCGCCATCTTGGCATCGTGCTCCAGGTGAACTTCCTTTTCACTGGCACGGTGATGGAGAATATCCTTGTCGGACGTCCCGGGGCGACCGAGGAGGAGGCGGTGGAGGCTGCGAGGAAAATCGACTGCTTCGACCTGATTGAAGCCCTTCCCGACGGTTTCCAGACCGTTGTAGGCGAGAGCGGGGCCGGGCTTTCCCTCGGACAGCGCCAGATCATATGCTTTAGCCGTGCGATGCTTGCGAATCCTAGGATCTTCGTGCTTGACG
>JBAQUG010000163.1:0-3341 GCA_049297395.1 Victivallales bacterium
CCTTCCCCTGCCAGTTTACCTGGCAGGAAAGGGAGATTGGAGAGCTAAGGGAATGTCCCTTAGCCTCCCAATCTTTGCCTCCTGCGGGACAAGCCCGCAGGGGGGCCAATAAATACAATTTCCTATATGATCGAGTTTGGGTTGCGGACAATGTCCGCCTCAGATCAGCCAATCTTCCCCCTGCTCTCCTCCATCAGTGCAAGTACCTTCTCCCTTACCAGGAGGATTCTGGAGGATTGCTCGTTCATCCTGATCGTCAAGTTAGGCTGGAGCCTGCTTATCTCGTTTGTCAGGCCGATGATATCGTTGATCATGGAATTCACCCTCTTGCAGCTGGCGATGACGAGTGCAGGCATGTCGGCGGGCATTTCCATGACTCCTATGATCCTGGAAAGCATGATCGCATACATGCACGCGCCTTTCAAGCCCAGGTTCATCGTCTCGGAATTGAAGGCCGAGACATAGAGCCTTGTCCATGCGCAGGCATATTCCAAAACCTTCTTGTAGATATCAGCGCCCTGCAGGTTTCGCCAGTCGTCCGGAAGGCAGGGCTCTTCGTCTTCGAAACTGTTCTGGTATTCATAAAGCCTGTCATATAGCTGATTTGCCTCTGGAAGATCTTTCTGCATCTTGCGAATCCTGTTGAAAAGGATCTCCTCCTCGTCCGGAAGGTCGATGTAGCGTGGAAGCTCCTTCATATAGGTGTTTATGCACTGATCCTCCTCGCGGAAAATCCCTTCCCACCTGTACTCATCCCATTTTTTAATGTCTTCGTCCATTAACAAAACCTCTGTCGTCCCATGGATTATTGGATAACTGGATTTATTCGCCTGGGCACTGTGACACTTTTTTACATTACCCAAACATCCATCCAATAATCCAACCGTCTTTTCTCCGTTTCTCCGTTTCTCCGTTTCACCGTTTCACCGTTTCACCGATTCTGCTATTCCTCCATCATCGGGCAGGAATGCCCGAGTTACTTCTCCCCGGGCAGGCTTTTCCGGGCGAGAAGCTTGAGCGTCTCGATCTTAGGAGCATCGCCCCAGAGGCTTTCAAGCTGGTACTGCTCCCTCATCTTCGGGGACAGGACATGTACGATGACCGACCCGAAATCTATGACAGTCCAGAGACTCGCAGCCGTACCGTCGACAACCCTCGGCCTGATGCTCATTTTCGCGCGGACTTCACGCATGATGCTGTCAGAAATGGCGGAAAGGTGCGGGATCGAATTACCGGTGCAGAGCACGAAATAGTCGGTTATGACAGACAATCCCGACACTTTGATGGTAATGACATTGTCGGCCTTATGGTCGTCTGCGGTTTTCGCACAGATGAACGCGAGCTCCTCGGCCTTGCCAGGGACATTGGCTTTGACTTTCCTACTTGCCGCCTTCTTGGCTGCGGGCTTCTTAACTGCGGTTTTCTTCACGGCTTTCTTAACCATTTACATTCCTCCATTTAAATTTTAGTCGTCGGTATTCTGTCGCCGGATTGCCGATTTTTTTTCAAAATCCAAGATGAACAGGCAGGAATGCCTGTCCTACTTATAAATTCCATTCTCAATAATATACTTGCACACTCTTTTGTCAACCAAGCCTCCAATATCTTCACCGCCGGCGATTTTCTTCCTGATCCCGGTTGATGACAAATCAAAGAACGGCATCGGCAATATATATCCAACCAGTTCTTCAGCAACTTCCATGCCCCATTTTGCGTTCAAATCCCCAGGTGACGGCATCTGCCCGTTCCTCGGATAAACAATCAGCCTCCATCGGTCCAGCATCTCCTTCGCCTTGTACCAGGTATGGAACTGGCACAGGCTGTCGCTTCCCAGGAGGAGTTTTATTTCAGTTCCGGGAAATAACTTTTCAAACTCATCCAATGTGTCAAACGTGAAGGATGGTCCTTTTCTCCTGCTCTCAAGGTCAGACACTTCGAACCTCTTGTTCCCGGAGGTCGCAAGTTCCAGCATATTCAGGCGGTGCCTGAAATCCGTAACCGGGAACCCTGGCTTGTGCGGGGGATGGAACGCAGGCACGAAAATCACCTTTCCCGCTTTCTCGGATTCCAGTACTTTTCGAGCAATCTGGACATGTCCGTCGTGCGGCGGATCAAAGGTCCCGCCGAAAATGGCGATGGAGCCATTTTTGATTGCCGATTGCCGATTGTCGATTGTCGATTTCCCAACCACAGAACACACAGAAGTTAATTACAATTTTATTTTAAAAGGTTGAATCAATTTCCCATACGATCCGGTTATAATCTTAATGCGGAAAACTTCTCCGCCAATTGTTTTCTAAATTCTACTTTTGATTTCCGCACTCCAGAACTCCCGCACTTCCGAACTTTAGAACTTCCCCTCACGTCTTCAACCTAGGATCCAGTATGTCCCGGAGCGAATCACCCAGGGTGTGCAGGGAAAGCACAAGGAAGAACATGAATCCCGTCGCTCCGGCGACTTCCCACCAGACACCCTGCCAGAGCCGCTGCTGTCCGTCGGAGATCATCACGCCCCAACTGGGTTCAAGCTGTACGCCAAGGCCGAGATAGCTGACAATGACCTCGGTCATGACCGCATATGCGAATCTGATCGTGAAATATATGATTATGAGGTGGAAAAGATTCGGGATCATATGCCGGACAATGATTTTGAACGGAGAATAGCCGAGAGCCTTTGCCGCCTGGACATACGCCGTATTTTTGAGTTTCATGGCCTCCCCCCGGACCACCCTGCAAAGCCCTACCCAGCCGGTGATGCCGATTCCAAGGTAGATGGCTATCATCCCCGGATCGGCGTTGAAAAAATCTGCTGTATTCTTAAAAGCCTCGGCAAGAGGTGGATACAGGAACCCTTTTGTCACAAGAAGGGCAAACGCCAGAACAAAAAGAAGAGTCGGCATTGAAGCGAACGTGCTGTAGACCCAGACCGCGACATCATCTATCCATCCTCCGAAATAACCTCCGACGGCACCTAGCGCGACTCCGATCATAACGGCCAGCAGGGACGAGAACAGTCCGATCTTCACGGCAGTCCGGCTTGCATGCATCCCCCTCCAGAACACATCCCTGCCCTTGTAGTCGGTGCCAAGCCAGTGTGCGCCGGATGGAGGGAGGCAGGCGTTTTCAATGCTGCCTTTTTCATATAGCGGAGTCAGCTTGGACTTGGAACAGTACAATCCATAGGCCTCGCTGAACAAGGCAAAGGAAAAATACAGGCAGACAATTACAAGCGCCACGGCGGAAAAAGTGTCCTTCATCAGGCGTTTCAAAATATTCAATATGCTCGTGTATCCCATTTCTTAATTTATTCTCATACCAGCCGTATTCAACCTAGATAATCT